>JBLIZO010000082.1:0-14393 GCA_048859965.1 Fluviibacter sp. | reverse complement strand
GGCCGGTCAGGCCGCAGTCGCCGTGTGGGCCACCGACCACGAAACGGCCGGTCGGGTTGATCAGATAACGGATCTTGTCGTTGATAAACTCGGCAGGCAGCACCGGCTTAATGATCTCTTCGATCACGGCTTCTTCGATCTGCTTGTGGGTCACATCGGCGTCATGCTGGGTCGAGACTACGACGGTATCGATAGCGACCGGCTTGCCGTCCACGTAACGCACGGTGAGCTGGCTCTTGGCATCCGGGCGCAGCCAAGGCAGGCGGCCGTCGCGGCGCAGGTCGGCCTGACGTTGCATGATGCGGTGGGCGTAGA
This sequence comes from Fluviibacter sp., assembly GCA_048859965.1. GTDB lineage: Bacteria > Pseudomonadota > Gammaproteobacteria > Burkholderiales > Rhodocyclaceae > Fluviibacter. Next base: position 14,078 of record JBLIZO010000082.1, on the reverse strand, counting down.
AAATCGGGAACGGCATCAGCGTCGGGGTTTCGCGGCAGGCATAACCGAACATCAGGCCCTGGTCACCGGCGCCCTGATCCAGATCGATGCCTTCGCCTTCGTTCACGCCCTGGGCGATGTCCGGGCTCTGGCGGTTAATCGCGGTCAGGATGGCGCACGACTTGTAGTCGAAGCCGATGTCCGAGTTGTCGTAACCGATGCGGCGCACGGTGTCCTGGGCGATTTCACGGTAGTTGATGTGGGCTTTGGTGGTGATTTCACCCGAGATCACGACGAGACCGGTCGAAACCAGGGTTTCGCAGGCAACGCGTGCGGTGGGGTCTTCGGCCAGGATGGCGTCGAGGATGGCATCAGAGATTTGATCCGCAACTTTATCGGGGTGGCCTTCCGAGACGGACTCGGATGAAAAGAGGTATTCGCTCATGGGTTACTCCAGAAACAACAAATCCCCGGTGGACGTGATCCGGCTAACTACTGCCGGGGGGCGTGTCCTGCTCCGGGGATCGGTTCGAGCGAGGGACGCTTTAGCAGATTCGGCCACCGCTTTCGGTGCACCCCGCCCTGCAAGTTGTCGTATTAACTCGGCGGTCTGCGATAATTCTGTCTGCAAAATCATTTCACGTCAACCCGCCGTCTTCATTGATCGCCGTTCATGTCTTCTGCAACTGATCGACTGCCGTTTAAATACCGGGTGTATCTCGGTTCGGTGCGTTTGTTGGCGCGGTTGCCATTGGGGGTGCTGCAGGGGTTGGGGGCGCTCGCCGGTCGTGCTGTTTACCGGTTGTCGGGCAGTTATCGTCGGCACTTCGATGCCAATCTGACCCAGGCGGTGGGCGCAGCCGAAGCAGCGCGTATCAGCATTCAGGCGCAGCAGGAAGCTGGCAGAGCCATTGCCGAGTTGCCCTGGCTCTGGCTGCAACCGCGCGCAACGATTCTGCCCAAGATCGTGCGTGTCGAGGGTTGGGCGCATGTTCAGGCGGCACGGGCGGCAGGCAAAGGCATTCTCTTTTTGACGCCGCACCTGGGCTGTTTTGAAATCACCGCGCAATACGCGGCCAGCCATGCCGACGCAACGCCGATCACGGTACTCTTCCGTAAGCCCCGCCAGGCCTGGGCCGAATCGATTCTGCGTGCAGGCCGTACACGTGTTGGCATGCAGGTGGCGCCAGCCGATTTGTCGGGCGTGCGCCGATTGATCCGCGCCCTCAAGTCGGGTGAGTCGGTGGGGCTGTTGCCCGACCAGGTGCCGGCCGCCGGTCAGGGCGCCTGGTTGCCCTGGTTCGGACAACCGGCGTACACCATGACCTTGGCGGTGCGGCTGGCGCAAACCGGTGCCGGCGTCATCTTTGCCTTTGCCGAGCGCCTGCCACACGGCGAAGGCTTCGTGTTGACCTGCGCAGCGCCGACAGCGCCGTTGCCGCTTGATGATCTGGAAGCGACTGCTGCCGCGATCAACGAGAGCCTGATGCATCTGATCCGCCGTTGCCCGACGCAGTATCTGTGGGGGTATAACCGGTATAAAGCACCGCGTGGCAACATTGAAGAGGCGCCGCGTTCACCTGTTGCGCAGGTAGAATCCAAAACATGAAAATCAAATTTTCCAAAATGCACGGCCTCGGTAACGATTTTGTGGTCATCGATGGCATGCGTCAGTACGTTGAACTCACGCCGGAGACGATCCGCGCATTGGGCGATCGCCACATGGGCGTGGGTTTTGATCAGCTTTTACTGGTTGAGCCGCCCGAGACACCGGGTGCGGACTTTCGCTATCGCATCTTCAACGCCGATGGTAGCGAGGTGGAACAGTGCGGTAATGGTGCGCGTTGTTTTGTGCGCTTTGTGCACGATCAAGGGCTCACCGATAAATCAGCGATTGTGGTGGAAACCAAGCGCGGCATTATTCATCCGCGCTTAGAAGCAAACGGATTGGTCACCGTTGATATGGGGCAGCCCCGTTTCTCGCCGGCAGAAATTCCCTTTGAATCCGATTCCGATGCGGCCGAGCAGTCGTTACAACTGCCGGATGGCACGTCGCTTGTGATTGGTGTGGTGTCGATGGGCAACCCGCATGCGGTGACGGTGGTGGCCGATACCGAGACAGCGCCTGTGGCGGTGCAAGGCCCACAGATTGAAAATCATGCGCGCTTTCCGCAGCGTGTGAATGCGGGTTTTATGCAGGTGCTGGATCGTCACAACATTCGTTTGCGCGTGTATGAGCGCGGTGCGGGCGAGACGCTGGCCTGTGGCACGGGTGCATGTGCTGCTGTGGTGTCGGGTATCCGTCGCGGTTTGCTGGATTCCCCCGTGCGTGTGCAAACGCGCGGCGGCGATCTGAATATTGCCTGGTCTGGCGTCGGTCAGCCGGTCATCATGACGGGTCCGGCCGTCACCGTATTTACTGGAGAGATTGAGCTATGAGCGTGACGCGTGAAGCGGTACTGGAGTACTTAAAGGCCCATCCGGAAATTTTCGAGGAGCAAGCCGAGTTCTTCAATCAGGTCGAAATTGCGCATCCCTATAGCGGTCGTACGATCTCACTGGCCGAACGTCAGATGATCAATCTGCGCGAGAAGAATCGCCTGCTGGAGCATCGCCTCGGTGAGCTGCTCGGTGTCGGTGAAACCAATGACGCATTGGGTGCGCGTATGCACCAACTGACGATCGCGCTGGTCTGCGCCAATCGGCTGGATCAGATGGTGGGCATCGTGTTGAAATCGTTGGCCGAGGATTTCGGTGTGCCGCAGGCGCGGTTACGTTTGTGGGGAGAAGGTGCTGCCAATCTGGGGCACGATGTTTGTACGCCGGTCAGCGCCGAGCTCGTCAAGGAAGTGTCGGCAATGCATCATCCGGTCACTGGCAGCGTACGCACCGGCGAAGTGGCTGCCTGGTTTGGTGGCGAGAGTGAAAGCATTGCTTCGATGGCGCTGGTGCCGTTGCGTTTTGACGGGCATACGCTGGGGCTTCTGGCGATGGGTTCGGATGATGCAGAACGTTTCGTTGCCGGTATGGGCACGCTCTACATAGAACGTCTGGGCGATGTCATCGCTGCTGCGCTGGCGCGCGTGCTGAGAGCCTGACCAACTTCCGATGACGAATACCGGGCAACCCATCGAGCGCGAGCCGCTCTGGCCGGGTGCCGAGGATTGGCTGGCCGAGTTGCGTGACCAGCGGCGCGTGTCGCCGCATACGTTGAGCAATTACGAGCGTGATCTGCGCCGCCTGCAGACGCTGGCGGCAGGTGCGACACCGGCGCAACTGACGGCGTTGGATTTGCGCCGCTTTGTCGGACGTTTGCACGCCGGTGGTTTATCCGGTCGTTCGATTGCCCGCACACTGTCGGCCTGGCGCGGCCTCCTGAGCTGGCTGGCACGCCGTGGTGTGCTCGATGCCAATGTGGCTGAAGGTTTGCGTGCGCCGAAGCATCCGAAGCGCTTGCCGGATGCCTTGTCAGTCGATGAAGCCTTCCGCTTGCTGAATCCGCTCAAACCAGAAAAAGAAACCGACGCTCAAGATCCGAAGACTGCCGAGCGCGAACGCTGCCTGCAGTCTCGCGATCAAGCGATCTACGAACTCTTCTATTCGTCCGGTATACGGCTTTCCGAACTGGTTGGTTTGAATATGGATTGCCTGCCCGACTTACGCCAGGGCGAGATACGCGTACTGGGTAAACGCAGCAAAACCCGCGTGGTGCCGGTGGGCAAGGCGGCATTGAACGCGATTGCGGCTTGGCTTGATGCGCGCCCGCAATTCGCGCAGCCGGAAGAATCGGCCCTCTTTGTCGGCCAGCAGGGCAAACGCATCACCCCGCGCATGATTCAGTTGCGACTGCAACGACACGGTCAACGTCAGGGGCTGCCGCAGCGTGTACATCCGCACCAGTTGCGTCACTCGTTTGCAACCCATATGCTGCAGGGTTCCGGCGATTTGCGCGCCGTGCAGGAGATGCTGGGCCATGCCAGTATTGCCTCGACACAGGTCTACACCCACCTTGATTTCCAGCACCTGGCCCAGGTGTACGATCAGGCTCACCCACGGGCGCATCGCACTAAAACCGCGGCGGCGCGTGACGCCGCCGAACAATTCACTCCCGATTCTGAAGATCATCGAGCCCCATGACCGCCACACTGATTTTGAACGCCGGTAAATCCGGTTCCGTTCGTCGTCGCCACCCCTGGATTTTTGCGGGTTCGGTAGCAACCCTCAAAGGTCGTGCTCGTTCAGGCGACACGGTGATGGTCGAGGACGAACACGGTGTCGCCATGGGGCGTGCCGCCTGGAGCCCGGAATCGAAAATCCGGGCGCGCATGTGGACCTTTGACGCCAATGAGACGATCGATCATGCGTTCTTTAAACGGCGTGTGGCGCAGGCCGTCGCACGTCGAGCTGGTTGGGCGGTTTTGCGTGGCGAGCAGGCCGAACCGGCGGGCGAGCGCTTGATCCATGGCGAGGCCGATGGCCTGCCCGGCGTGATCGCTGACCGCTATGGCGTTATGGTGGTGCTGCAGTTAACGAGCGCAGGCGCGGATGCCTGGCGCGATGCCATCGTTGCCGCTCTGGTGCAAGCGACCGGTTGCCAGCGAATCTATGAGCGGTCGGATTCCGACGTGCGCAAGCTGGAAGGTCTGACATCGGTGACCGGTTGGTTAGCCGGCAAAGGGTTGGATGCGACACCGCTCACGGCCCTGCCTCAGATCGACGAGCATGGCGTGCGCTTCGGTGTGGATGTGGTCGGCGGCCACAAGACGGGGTTTTATCTGGACCAACGCGACAACCGGCTGCTGCTACGCACCCTGGCGCAGGGGCGCCGCGTGCTCAATTGTTTCTGCTATACCGGCGGTTTCTCGTTACAGGCGTTGGCTGGCGGTGCGGCGTCAATTGTCTCGATTGATTCGTCGGGTCCGGCATTGACGCAGGCCAAAGCCAATCTGGCGATGAATCCGCAACTGGACGCTTCGCGTGCCGAATGGCGAGATGCCGACGTGTTTCAGGCTCTGCGTGAGTATCACAAGGCGGGTGAGAAGTTCGATCTCATCGTGCTCGACCCACCCAAGTTTGCGCCATCGGCCGCGCATGCCGATCAGGCGGCGCGTGCTTATAAAGACATTAATCTGTTCGGCTTCAAGCTGTTGGCACCCGGTGGGCTGATGATGACGTATTCCTGTTCGGGGGGTATCGGCGTCGAGCTGTTCCAGAAGATCATCGCCAGCGCAGCGGCGGATGCCGGTCGCGATGCGCGGATTCTGCGTCGGTTGATGGCATCCAGCGATCATCCGGTGGGCCTGGCGGCGCCGGAAGGCGAGTATCTGAAAGGTTTGCTTGTCGAAGCCGCCTGATAGCGTGATGCGTACGGAATCGCGAGCCAATTCGCGCCTGTGGGCAACGTTCGGGATCGTTCTGTTGTCGCTGCTCTGGGGCTATACCTGGGTTCTCGCCAAGCAGGCGCTGGATTTTGCGCCGCCCTTTACGTTGACCTTCATGCGGGTATTTGGCGGCGCGTTGGCGCTGTTTCTGGCATTAAGACTTTGGCGTCAGCCCTTGAAGCTGCAGGCGCCACGTGCCGTGCTGCTTATCAGCTTGTGCCAGGTCTCTGGTTTCATGCTGTTGCAGACCTTCAGCCTGAAATTCGGTGCGGCAGGCAAGACCGCTGTCCTCGTTTACACCATGCCGATCTGGACGCTGCTGCTGGCCTGGCCTATTCTCGGCGAGCGCGTGCGCGGCGCACAGTGGCTGGCGGTCGTCGGTATTCTGACCGGGCTGCTGCTGGTTATCGAGCCGTGGGATTTGCAGGCCAATTGGCTGAGTAACAGTTTCGGCATTGGTGCAGCCATCTGCTGGGCGATGGGGACGGTCATGGTCAAGAAATTGCGGCGGCAGAAGCAGGTCAGCCTGCTGGCGCTGACGGCCTGGTCAAATCTGATCGGTAGTGTTCCAGTGGCGTTGATCGCCAGTGTTGCCGATGAGCCGCCGATCCACTGGGCGCCCGAATTCATCGGCATTATGTTGGTGCTGACACTGGTCAGCACGGCCTTCTGCTGGTGGTTGTGGACATCGATCCTGGACCGCGTACCAGCTTGGGAAGCCAGTTTGTTAGTGCTTGGTACGCCGGTCATCGCCATCATCAGCTCGCGTGTCATACTGGGTGAAGCATTCAGTCATTATGAAATTGCGGGTATTCTGCTGATCGGTTCCGGACTGCTGTTGCTGTCGTTTGTCAGTTGGCTGTTGGAGCGCCGCTTTTCTTCCTCACATCGCTGATTCGCCATGGAACTGTTTGTCCGCATCCTTGAAGTGATTTTCCCGGTCGTTGCCGTTGTCGGCGTGGGGGCCTGGGCTGGGCGTCGCCATCAGCCGGAAATGGCCGTCGCCAACCAGTTAAACATGGACTATTTCATCCCTGCGATGGTCTTCGTCGTGTTGGCTGCAGGCGATTTTCAGGTGGGTGAATACGCATGGCTGGCGGTGGGGGGGGCATTATCGATTTTCGCGTCTGGCTTAGTCGGTTACGTGACAGCGCGCGGGCTGCACGAAGCGCCGAAAACGCTGGCGTTGCCGATCATGATTAACAACAGCGGCAACCTGGGTATCCCGCTGGCCATGCTGGCATTTGGCCAGGCAGGCGTGGCTGCTGCCGTGGTGTTGTTTCTGGTATCCAACATCATTCATTTCACCATCGGCCCCTGGGTGCTGGATCATCAGGCCAGGATCTCCGCAGTCTGGAAAACGCCGGTGGTTGTCGCTGCAGCGCTCGGCTTGGTTTGTAACGTCTTGGGTGTGCATCTCTGGCAGCCCGTGATAATCGCGTTGCGCATGCTGGGCGATATTTCGGTGCCGCTCATGCTCTTCGCATTGGGCGTGCGTCTTTGTGATGTGCGCTTTTCTGAAAGCCGTGCCGCATTGATTGCCGCCATCGTGCGCCCGGTGGCCGGTATGCTGATTGGCGGTATTGCTGGCTGGGCATTGCGTCTGCCGGAGGCGTTGACGGCGCAACTGATCCTGTTCGGGTCGTTACCGCCCGCCGTGATGAATTACATGTTCGCCGAGCGTTACAACCAGGAGCCGCAGAAAGTGGCATCGATCGTGATGATCGGCAATATCGCAGGCCTGGTGTTTATTCCGATTGCCTTGCTCATTGTCTTGCCACGTTAAAACGTGATGGTCTGCTCCCCGGCGTAGAGGCTTTCGACGGTTTCCCGGGCACGCACCAGATGCGTTTGAACGCCATCAACCAGCACTTCGGCAGCGCGTGGACGCGTGTTGTAGTTCGAACTCATGACCATGCCGTACGCACCGGCCGACAGCACGGCGAGCAGGTCGCCCTGTTGTAGCGCCAGTGGGCGCGCCTGACCCAGAAAGTCACCGGTTTCGCAGACCGGTCCGACAACATCATAAGTGCGTGTTTCACCAGCATGCGGTGCCACCGGCACGATGTCGTGCCAGGCTTCATAAAGCGCCGGGCGCGCCAGATCATTCATGGCGGCATCGACGATGGCAAAGTGCTTGTCTTCACCGTGCTTGAGAAACTCGACCTGGGTGAGCAGAAGGCCAGCATTGCCGACGAGGCGGCGGCCGGGTTCGAGCAGTACGCGCAGTCCGCGGTCGGTGAGTCGGTCTAACAGGGGTCGCAGGTAATCGGCGACGCGGGGCTCGGTCTGGCCCTCGTGGTAATAGATACCCAGGCCGCCCCCCAGATCAATATGGTGCAGGTGAATGCCCTCACTCTTGAGCGTATCAATCAGCGGCAGGATGCGTTCCAGTGCTTCCACAAAAGGCGACGGGTCGAGCAGTTGCGAACCGATATGGCAGTCGATGCCACTGACTTCGATCGAAGGCAGGGTAGCGGCATAACGATACAGTGCTAGGGCGTCGGCGATGGGTACACCGAATTTGTTTTCCTTAAGGCCTGTTGAAATATACGGGTGGGTCTTGGCGTCCACATCGGGGTTAACGCGCAGGCTGATCGGTGCGCGCTTGCCGAGGCGGGTGGCGACGGCGGCCAGCCGATCCAGTTCGCTGGCGGATTCAATGTTGAAACAGAGAATGCCGGCATTGAGCGCAGCAGCCATTTCTGCTTCGTTTTTACCGACGCCCGAAAAGACCACTTTTTTCGGGTCGCCACCAGCGGCCAGCACGCGTGCAAGCTCGCCGCCCGAGACGATGTCGAAGCCCGAGCCCAGTTGGGCGAAGAGACTGAGAACACCGAGGTTGCTATTCGCCTTGACGGCAAAGCAAACCAGGCCATTCTGACCGGCCGGATGTGCCGCCAGTGTATCGGCAAAAGCCTGGTAGGCATCGGTCAGTGCGGCGCGCGAATAGACGTAGGTCGGTGTGCCATGTGCTTCGGCAATAGCGGTCAGGTCGACGCCTTCGAAATGCAGGTGGCCATGATGGTCGTTGAGGTGGCGGCTGTGTGGAAATTGGCGTGCAGACATGAGTATGAGAACAATCAGCGATCAGTAGGGCGAGCCGTCAAGAATCATCTCGGCCGGCGATTCGGTAGCGGGGTTGCGCAGCACGGCGGCAGGAATCGTCTGCTGCCGTTGCTGTTGTGCTGCCTGCGCCTTGGCGTCTTCCGAACCGGCGGGTGGCTTGGCGTTGGGCAACTGATTGGGGGCCAGATAGAGGCCGCCCTTGATGCCGCAGGCAGTGAGCAAGGTGGTGACGGTCAGCGTCAGGAACATGCGGGTAAAAGCGGTTTGCGTCATGCGCCGATGGTATCACGCAAGCAACACGACCACGGTGCACTCGGGCTAGAATGGGCTCATTCTGACCCACTCATCGAGTCATGCCATGGATGAAAAAGAGTTTGCTGACCGTTGCCAACAGGAGTTGGCGTTGATCGAGGCCGCCGTTGAGACGGCTGCGGCGGATGCCGATATTGATTTTGAGATGCAATCGGGCATTCTCGAAATCGAGTGCGCCGATGGCAGCAAGGTGCTGGTGAGCCCACATGCGATAGCCAAAGAGATCTGGGTGGCCGCGAAATCCGGTGGCTTTCACTTCCGTTATGATGCCGCCGCTGGCTGTTGGGTGGATACCCGCACCGGTGACCCATTGCGTCTGCGCCTGGTCGAGATCCTCAAACAACAAGGCCAGGTTCAATTACAACTGAGCTGAACCTGGCCTGAGGTTGGTGGGGGCGATCCATCAGTCAACCGCTTTGCCACCGGCATCGGGCGGCTCGGGTTCAATAGCACTCGGTACCTGACCACGGAAGAAGTATTCCTTGACGCTGCCGCCCTTGCGGCTGCTGGTGACGTCCACGGCAACGATATCTTCCGGTGCGGGTTGAGTTGCTTGCGGCACCCCTTGTAATGCACTTTCCATGGCGCCGATCCAGATGGGCAGCGCTGCCATGCCGCCCGTTTCGCCGTTGCCCAGGTTACGCGGCTGGTCGAAACCCATCCAGGCGCAACCGGCCGTGCTGAGTTGGTAGCCGCAGAACCAGGCATCCACATGTTCGTTGGTGGTACCAGTCTTGCCGGCCAGATCGGTGCGCTTGAGCTGGGCCGAGGCTTTGGCGGCGGTGCCGTAAATGGTGACATCGCGCAGCATGCTATCCATCACGAAGGCATTGCGCGCTTCGATGACGCGCGGTGCCGTATCGCCAGCGATGACCGGCTGAGCCTGCGCCAGCACGACACCCTTGTCGTCACGGATTTCTTGCACGATGTAGGGGTTGACCAGATAGCCGCCGTTGGCGAAGACGGTATAGGCGCGTGCCATCTGCCACGGTGTGACCGAACCCGCGCCCAGCGCCATGGTCAGATAGGGCGGATGCTTTTCGGCGTCGAAGCCGAAGCGCGTGATGTAGTCCTGCACAAACTTGACGCCCGAAGCCTGCAGAATGCGGATCGACACCATGTTCTTCGATTTGGCCAGTGCCGTGCGCAAGCGCATCGGGCCTTCATACTTGCCGTCGTAGTTCTTGGGAGACCAGGCGGTGGAGCCGGTCTCCGAGGCGCCGATACTGATCGGACTGTCATCAACGATGCTGGCGGGTGTAAAGCCTCTTTCGAGTGCCGCCGAATAAATGAACGGTTTGAACGACGAGCCCGGTTGGCGCCAGGCCTGTGTGATGTGATTGTATTTATTCAGCGTGTAGTCGAAACCACCAACCAGCGCCAGGACGGCACCATCTTTCGGCGCCATGGCGACGAAGCCGGCCTGAACCTCGGGCAGTTGACTGAGTTGCCAGACGCCCTTGTCATCCTTGATGACACGTACGACGGCGCCCGGGCGTAGCCGTTTGTTGGCAGGCGCTTTCTCGCTCATCATCGGTTGGGCGATCTTGATTTGGTCGCCGGTCAGGATCATCGGGTCGCCGCCACGCACTGCCAGGCGGATCTTCTGCGCATCCAGCGACAGAATCACCGCCGGTTTGAGCAGGTCGGAATCCGGATAGTTTGCCAGCAGATCATCCACATCGTCGTCCTCGTTCTTTAACTTGGACAAATCGACGAAGCCCTCGGCACCACGATAGCCATGACGTTTGTCATAAGCCAGCACACCGTTGCGCAGGGCTTTGTACGCTGCTTCCTGATCGGCTTTCCGGAGGGTGGTGATGACCGTCAGGCCACGGGTATAGATATCCTGCGGGAACAAATCGGCTGTCATCTGGCGCGCCATTTCCGCGACGTGATCGGCATGCACGGCAAATTCATTGGCATGGCGTTTGACGTTCAGCGGCTCTTCAAGTGCGGCCTGATACTGAGCGTCGTTCAGATACTTGAGATCGTGCATCCGGCGCAGCACATACTGCTGACGGATTTTGGCGCGCTTGGGGTTGACGACCGGGTTGTAAGCCGACGGTGCCTTGGGCAAACCGGCCAGCATGGCGGCTTCGGCCGGCGTCAGTTGGTCGAGGGATTTGCCAAAGTAGATTTGCGCTGCCGAAGCGAAGCCATAGGCACGTTGTCCCAGATAGATTTGGTTGATATAGAGTTCGAGAATCTGGTCTTTGGTCAGGTTCTTTTCGATCTTGAGTGCCAGCAGGACTTCATAGAGTTTGCGGGTCACCGTTTTCTCGGACGACAGGAAGAAGTTACGCGCTACCTGCATGGTAATGGTGGAGGCGCCCTGCTTCTTGCCGCCGGAAACGAGGTTGGCCGCTGCCGCGCGGGCAAAGCCGAAAATATCCACGCCCGAATGTTCGTAAAAGCGGTCATCCTCGGCAGCCAGGATGGCCTGCTTCAGAACCTCCGGTACCTAATTGATTTTGACAACCTGACGGCGCTCTTCCCCGAACTCGCCGATCAGCGCGCCATCCGACGTGTAAACACGTAATGGCACCTTCGGTTTGTAGTCAGTCAGGACATCCAGCGAGGGCAGTTGCGGGTAGGCGAACGCCACCAGCACGCCACCGAGGCTGAAGCCGATGATGGTGAGCAGGGCCAGGGTGACCAGAAGTTTGTTGAACCAGCGCAAGGTGATGATCCGTAAAGAGTTTCCGAGATTATACGGGTTTGCGGGCAGTAACCATACGTTGCAGCAGGCTGTCATAAATGGGTTCGTTACGGAGTAACGATGCAACCAGTACAGCGGCACCCGAAGCGGTGAGTAACGGAACCATCAGCACGGTGCTACCCGTCATTTCGATCACCAGCAAAATGCCGGTAAGTGGTGCCCGGACTACTCCCGCAAAGAACCCTGACATGCCGATTAAGGCAAAACTGGTTGCCGACACCTCACAGAGGCCGGTCGCCGAAAGGGCCATGGCAAAAAGGCTGCCCAGCGCCGCGCCTAATAGCAACATGGGTGAAAACAGGCCGCCTGGCGTTCCGGCAGCATAGCTGACCGGTCCGATGATCCAGCGAAAGCCAAACAGGATGAGCAGTGCGATAAAACCAAATTGCCCCGACAGTATTTGCTGTGCCTGATTTTCTCCACTGCCCAAACCTGTGGGATAGAACCAGGCGGTCAATCCGATCAACATGCCGATCAGCGAGGCTTTGATCTCGGGCGGTAGTACGGCCAAGGCATCAAAACGATTCAGTGCCCCCAGGACGGTCTGGTTATAACCGGCGCCAATGACGCCGCACAGTGCGCCCAAAAGCGTCATCGCTGCGAGTGCTGTAAAAGAAGGTGCCTCGGGCAATGCGACATGAAACGCCAAGGTGTTGCCGTAGATCGACCAGAAGGACAGCATGGCCGTGGCAACGGCAGTCAACGTGACAAGCGTTCGCCGCAACGTCACGCTGCGCGAGACCTCTTCATTGACGAACGCAAGACCGGCTAATGGTGTATTGAAAGCGACGGCAAGGCCTGAACCAGCCACCGCTGTATAGAGCAGAAATCGATCAGCCCTGCTGAGGCGCGCGACCTCGCCACAGACATTGCCAATCACTGCCGCCATTTGCACGGTGGGGCCTTCGCGGCCGAGTGCAGAGCCGGGCGCCATGGCGAACAGGCCGCCGATAAATTTGATCGGGAGCACCCGTAACGGCGCCGGGGTGGCGACTTCGTGAAAGACGCCTTCTACATGTTGGATACCGCTACCACCTGCCAGGGGTGCCAGACGAACCATCCACCGGGACAGTCCCATGCAGGCACCGCCCACCAGCAGTGCCCATACCCATCCCGGAACGAGGGCGCCAGCGGTATCCAGATCGCGCCAATAAGCCATGACGGCAAGCAGTGTTTCATGCGTGTTGTCCAGCAAGGCCCGGAATAAGCCGCCCACGACGCCGGTGAGCGCACCTGCAACCGTCGCGACGAGCACCAGGCGAACCAGGTCGTGCAACTGCGCGTCATTTTCTTCCGGCGCGGCAAGCAGTCGGCGGTGTGTGGGCGAGTCCATCTTCGGATCAGACCTTGCGGTAGACCTCAGCACCCGTTTTGACGAACTCGATGGCCTTGGCTTCCATGCCTTTTTCCAGCGCCTCGGTTTCACCGATGCCCTGCTTGGCCGCGTAGTCGCGCACATCCTGCGTGATTTTCATCGAGCAGAAGTGCGGGCCACACATCGAGCAGAAGTGGGCGACTTTGGCTGATTCCTTAGGTAGCGTCTCGTCATGGAACTCGCGCGCTTTGTCCGGATCAAGGCCGAGGTTGAACTGGTCGTCCCAGCGGAACTCGTAACGCGCCTTTGATAGGGCGTTATCGCGAATCTGTGCACCGGGGTGACCCTTGGCCAGGTCAGCGGCATGCGCGGCCAGCTTGTAGGTGATGATGCCTTCTTTGACGTCGTCCTTGTCCGGCAAGCCCAGGTGTTCTTTGGGCGTGACATAACAGAGCATGGCCGTGCCGTACCAACCGATCATGGCGGCACCGATGCCGCTGGTGATGTGGTCGTAGCCCGGCGCGATGTCGGTGGTCAGTGGGCCCAGCGTGTAGAACGGCGCTTCGTCGCACCATTCCAGCTGCAGATCCATGTTCTCTTTGATCAGCTGCATCGGCACGTGGCCGGGGCCTTCGATCATCACTTGTACGTCGTTTTTCCAGGCGATCTGGGTCAGTTCACCCAGCGTCTTCAGTTCGCCGAGTTGGGCCTCATCGTTGGCGTCGTAAATCGAGCCGGGGCGCAGACCGTCGCCGAGCGAGAAGGCCACGTCGTAGGCATTCATGATTTCGCAGATCTCTTCGAAGTGCGTGTAGAGGAAGCTTTCCTTGTGATGTGCCAGACACCATTTGGCCATGATCGAACCGCCGCGCGAGACAATACCCGTCATGCGGTTAGCCGTCATCGGGATATAACGTAGCAGTACGCCGGCATGGATCGTGAAGTAATCAACGCCCTGTTCAGCCTGCTCGATGAGCGTGTCGCGGAACAGTTCCCAGGTCAGGTCTTCGGCCTTGCCATCGACCTTTTCCAGTGCCTGATAGATGGGTACCGTGCCGATGGGCACGGGCGAATTGCGGATGATCCACTCACGCGTTTCATGAATGTTCTTGCCGGTCGAGAGATCCATGACCGTATCGCCGCCCCAGCGGATCGACCAGGTCATCTTGTCGACTTCTTCGCTGATCGACGAGCCGAGTGCCGAGTTACCGATGTTGGCGTTGATCTTCACCAGGAAGTTGCGGCCGATGATCATCGGCTCCAGCTCCACATGGTTGATGTTGGCCGGGATGATGGCGCG
>JBLIZO010000081.1:0-7368 GCA_048859965.1 Fluviibacter sp. | reverse complement strand
CCGGATCCTGGTCAGACAGGCTGGAACAAAGGGGGACGACCGGTTGTCCCGTGGCATTAGCTTGTTGCGCCGCCCGCAAATCGGTGGCGATCTGGGTCAGGCAATTCTGATAAATTTCGTTGGCAATGGCTTCAGGGGTATCTGCAACGCCGCGCAACGCCATATAGGCCGCCGATGTTTTCTGTTGCGCAGCCGTTTCCTTCAAAAAGCGGGTTTGCGGGCCGATTGCCTGATTTCGTAAATAAAACACCAATGCCTGCTGGTCGGCGCGTTCACGCGCAATGATTTGATCCGTGCAGGGCTGGGAACACAGCCGCATATCCTGTCCGGCACAGGTGGCCAGCATGTCGGCGCGCAGGCGTAAGCCCCAGGCGGCGCTATCCGTATTGTCCTCGATGTTGGCCTGACAGAAAGCCTGTACGTCAACGGCCGCCATGGATGTGGCACAACAGAAAAAACTGGTGACCAAGACGGCTATTTGTTGACCATATCGCATGAAATCTGGCTACCGGTGAGTTTGGACTGCATCATGTAGAACGCGGCGTTACGATAAAATTCACTACTAATGGCGGCGCGTTGAGGCGTCGGCGCAACGCGTCACTTGTGAGGGTGATTTTATATGCGGTTCTGGAAATAGAAAGCACCATGGCCTGGATTGTCACTAAATATCTGATCACCGCTGCCGTGGTGGTTCTTGTGTCAGAGGTTGCCAAGCGCAGTGACAAGCTCGGTGGGCTGGTTGCCGCGTTGCCGATGGTGACGTTTCTGGCGTTGATCTGGCTGTATGTCGAGAAGCAGCCGCTCGAGAAAATCTCGAATCATGCCTGGTACACGTTCTGGTATGTGGTGCCGACGCTGCCGATGTTCCTGGCGTTTCCGTTTTTGCACGAACGCATTGGGTTCTGGCCGACGTTAGGCGCCAGCGCGCTGATCACGGTGGTGTGCTTTGTGATCTTCGCGTTTGTGATGAAGCACTTCGGTATTGAGCTTTTGTAAACCGGGGCCTCTGATGTGGATCAGAGGCCCTGATGCTGATGGCCTTACTTTTGAATCAGATTACCGAGCTTTGAGGTAATCGGCACGACGATGACCGAGGTGCCTTTGAAGTCCAGCGCGTTGCGATAGGCCTGTGCCAGATCGTCTGTCGTTTCGGCATGCACGGCCGTAGCGCCGTAGCCTTTAGCCAGCGAGACGATGTCGAGGCCGGGCAGATCCAGGCCGGGGACGTTGGGTGTTTCTTCCAGAACGGCGAACTCTTTCAGGATGCCGTATTCATGGTTCTGCAGTACGACGTAGATCACATGCGCATTCTGCTGGACGGCGGTATAAACGCTTTGCAGCGAGTACTGATATGAGCCGTCGCCCATGAGGCACAGCACGGGTCGATTGCGCCCGGTTTTCTTTTCGGCCAGCGCCAGGCCGACGGAGGCAGGCATGTTCCAGCCGAGGCCGCCGGACGCAAACGTGTAAAAGCTGTCCGGTTTGTCGAAGCGGAACTGGTCCTGGAAATCGGCGGTATTGGACGGCGATTCGTTGGTAACGAGCAGCGCTTCAGGCGAATGCGCTTTAAGCGTGGCGAATACGGCCAGCGGCGTCAGCGGCTGTTCGTGACCGGCGGTCTTGGGCGCCGCACGCAAGGGTGCTTTTGACGGGTTATTGCGCGCTTGGATCAACGGCAGAATGGCTGTGAGGAACAGGCCGGCGTCCGACACGAGGCTGTCGCCGACGATGGCCTTGGCGGCCTCGTCGGGGTCGTCGGTGACTTGAATCAAGGCAGCGCCATTGGGCAGGTAGCTGCCCGGCACATACGGGTAATAGCGGAAAACCGGTGCGCCGATGACGACAATGAGGTCGTGGCCGGCGAGTTTGTCGCTGAGCGGTCCAATGGCCGCCGGCAGTTCGCCGGCGTAGAGCGGGTGCGTTTCCGGGAACGGTGTGCGCTCGCAGAACGGTGCCTCCCACACGGGCGCAGCGACGCGTTCGGCAAAGGCAACGCCCTGGGCCCAGGCGTCGGCGCCAGCGCGAGCGATGTCGCCGCCATAGATGAAGACCGGATTGCTGGCGGCGTTGATTTTGTCGGCGAAGGCTTTGAGCGCATCGGGGTCGGGGCCCTTTCTCGTGGAGACGCTTCTGACGGGCACATCGAAAGACATTTCCTTATCCCAGTCGTCGAGGGGCAGGGAAAGAAATACCGGTCCGGCAGGCTCCTGGATTGCCGTGGCGTAGGCGCGGAGAAATGCGCCCGGTACGTCTTCGGCGCGCGCCGGTTGGTACGCCCACTTCACCCAGGGCTTGGGCAGTTGGGTGGCGTCGATGTTGGTGAGGAACGGCTCCATCAGCAGCATGTCGCGTGTTTGTTGCCCGGCGGTAAGAATGAGCGGGGTTTTGTTCAGATAGGCCGTGAGAATGTTGCCCATGGCATTGCCCAGGCCGGCACCGGTATGCACGTTAACGATGACGGGCTTGCGCAAGCCTTGGGATAAACCATCGGCGATACCGACGACGCTGGCTTCTTGAAGCGCCATCACGTAATCAAAATCGTCAGGAAAGTTCTTCAGAAAGGTTTCTTCGGTTGACCCCGGATTGCCAACGACGGTGGTGACGCCGAGTTTGCGCAGCAGGTTAAAGGTAACTTCCTTGACGGTAGGCATTGAGGTGCTCCTGTAGCAGGGATTCATCGTGTTTTCAAAGCACAGATTCTACTGAATTCTTGCAAATGCAGGTGGTCGCTATTAGCATCAACAAGCGCTTAAATCAGGATCGTTCATGAAATCTTTGTTGCTGCCGTTGTTTGTTGCATCCCTGCTGACGGGTTGCCTGTCGCCCTCGTTGTTTCCCGTTGAGATGCCGGTCACGGCGTCGCTGGCAGATTCCGGTGGCGAAGCCTCATTGCTGCCGGGGCAGCCGCTGGTGGTGCGTTTGCCGTCGAACCCCAGTACGGGTTATGGCTGGACGTATACCGTGGTCGGCGACGATGTGCTGCGCCTGGATTCGGTGAGTGGTGCCGGCGTCGAATCGAACGGCAGGGTGGGCGCGCCGGGTGAGACAGTCTGGTCGTTTCGTGCGCGCGACAAGGGTATCGCCCAGCTGAACTTTGTGTATGCGCGTTCGTGGGAAAAGAATGCACCCCCCGCCAAGACCTTCAGGTTGACGGTGGTGGTGCAGACCGCGCCTTAAGCCAGGCCAGTGTGCTGCGCCCGGCCTCTCGACCAGTGGCCAGGCAGGCGGTGAGCAGATAGCCGCCGGTAGGGGCTTCCCAATCCAGCATTTCGCCGGCAACGAAGACACCGGGCAGACGCTTCAGCATGAAGTGGTGGTCAATACTGTCAAAGCGGATACCGCCAGCGCTGCTGATGGCTTCGTCGATGGGGCGCGTGGCGTGAACGGTGATCGGCAATGCTTTGACGGTGGCGGCCAGCGTTTGCAGGTCGTTTACCCGTTCTTTGCCCAACACTTCATAAAGCAACGCCGTTTTGACACCACTGAAACCCAGCGCGGATTTGAGATGGCTGGAGAGCGATTTGCTGCCGCGCCGACAGAGCGTGTCCAGAATTTGGTCCTTGGGGCGGTCTGGCGCGAGATCCAGGTGGAAGGTTACGTTGCCGTGGGCGTTGAGTGTTTCGCGCAGCGGACGCGATAGTGCGTAGACGAGACTGCCTTCAATACCGTGTTGGCTGACGATGCATTCGCCAGTGCGCTGATGCGTTTGACCCAGATGATCGGTAAAGCAAATGCCGACGGATTTGAGCGGTGCACCGGCAAACTTGTTTTGCAGGTGTTCGGACCAGCGCACCTCAAAACCGCAGTTGGCGCTTTGTAGTGGTGCGATGCCGATGCCCTGCCCGCTGAGCAGCGGCACCCAGGCACCGTCGCTGCCGAGTTTGGGCCAACTGGCGCCGCCCAGCGCCAGGAGGGTGGCCTCTGGTTTTGTCGTCATGTCACCGTGGGGGCCGACAATACGCAGGGCGCCGTCGTCACGCCAGCCCAGCCAACGATGTCGCATATGAAATCGTACGCCCTGATGGCGTAGCCGATGCAGCCAGGCACGTAACAGCGGCGCGGCTTTCATTTCTTTGGGAAAGACGCGGCCCGATGTGCCGACGAAGGTCTCGATACCGAGGCGATGGACCCAATCGCGCAAATCGTCCGGTGTCAAGCCATTAAGACTGGTTTGCAGAAACGATCGCTCTGGCCCGTAGCGGCCACAGAAAGTATCAAAGTCTTCACTGTGGGTAATGTTCAGGCCGCCGATGCCGGCCAGCAGAAATTTGCGGCCGACAGAAGGCATGGCGTCGTACACATCGACGCCGACACCCGCTTGGCTGAGGACCTCGGCCGCCATCAGGCCGGCCGGGCCGCCGCCGATGATGGCGACGTTTGGGCCGGTAAGGTTGGCGGCAGAGTCGGTCATGCCGCCATTTTACGCTGCGTTGTGATCAGGCCGGGGCCGAGCTGCGGATCAGGTAGTCAAACGCGCCGAGCGAGGCCTTGGCGCCCTCGCCCATGGCGATGATGATCTGCTTGTACGGCACGGTCGTGCAGTCGCCGGCGGCAAAGATGCCGGTGGCCGAGGTCTGGCCACGGCTGTCGACTTCGATTTCGCCTGTCTTCGAGAGGTCGAGCGTGCCCTTGAGCCAGTCCGTGTTGGGCAACAGGCCGATCTGGACGAAGATACCTTCGAGGTCGAGGCGGATGTCGTCGCCGGTCTCACGGTTTTTGTAGACGAGGCCGTTGACCTTGTTGCCGTCGCCCAGCACCGTCATTGTCTGTGCGTTCGTGAGAATCACCACGTTGGAGAGGCTGGCCAGTTTGCGCTGGAGGACGGCATCGGCGCGAAGTTCGGCGCCGAATTCGATGAGCGTGACATGACCGACGATGCCGGCCAAGTCGATGGCGGCTTCGACGCCGGAGTTGCCGCCCCCGATGACGGCGACGCGCTTACCCTTGAACAGGGGGCCGTCGCAGTGCGGGCAATAGGCGACGCCTTTGCCGCGATATTCCTGTTCGCCGGGGACGTTGAGTTCACGCCAGCGGGCACCGGTGGCGAGGATGACGCTCTTGGCTTTGAGTGTCGCACCGCTGGCCGTGCGCACTTCGGCGTAGCCGCCCGGTTGGCTGGCGGTGGCGAGCGATTCGGCGCGCTGCAGGTTCATGATGTCCACGTCGTACGCTTTGACGTGTTCTTCCAATTGCGCGACCAGCTTGGGTCCCTCGGTTTCTTTGACCGAGATAAAGTTTTCGATGCTGACGGTATCCATAACCTGGCCGCCGAAACGTTCGGCCAGGATGCCGGTGCGAATGCCTTTGCGGGCGGCGTAAATGGCAGCGGCAGCGCCAGCCGGGCCTGCGCCGACGATGAGGACGTCGTACGGTGCCTGGGCGCTGATTTTTTCTGCTTCGCGGGCGGCGGCACCGGTATCCAGTTTGCCGAGAATTTCTTCGATGGTCATGCGCCCGGCGCCGAATTCCTGACCATTCAGGTATACGGTGGGTACGGCCATGATCTGGCGCGATTCGACGACGTCTTGGAACATGGCGCCATCAATCATGGTGTGCTGGATACGCGGGTTGACTGCGGCCATGAGGTTGAGCGCTTGTACGACGTCCGGGCAGTTGTGGCAGCTCAGCGAGATGAAGGTCTCAAACTGGTAGTCGCCGGGCAGATTGCGAATCTGTTCGATGATGCTGGCGTCTACTTTGGGTGGGTAGCCGCCCATCTGCAGGAGCGCAAGGACCAGCGACGTGAATTCGTGGCCCATCGGCAAACCGGCGAAGCGCACGACGCCGCGTTGTTCCGGCTGGTGCAGCGGTGCGACGCGGAAAGAAGGCTTCAGGTCGGCATCGTTGCTTTTAACGACGCTCACTTTGTCGGAGAGTGCGGCGATCTCGTTGACGAGTTCGCGCATTTGTTCCGAGTTGCCGCTGTCATCCAGCGAGGTGATGAGCTGAATGGGTTGCTCAAGGCGTTCGAGGTAACCCTTGAGTTGTTCCTGGATATTGGTGTCAAGCATGGTGTGCTCCTGTTTTATCTGATGCGGTCATCGCATGGCAAAGCAGTGTCGGGGCGAACCTTGGGCAAAGGAAAACCGACTCGCCGCTTGGCGATGCAATTACTTTTTAGGGGAAACCCGGAGCCGAAGCTCCGGGCACTCTCTGTTGCGGCTGTTTTTACAGCGCTGCCGTTAGATCTTGCCGACCAGATCCAGCGACGGGGCCAGCGTCTTTTCGCCTTCCTTCCACTTGGCCGGGCAGACTTCACCCGGGTGGCTGGCGGTGTACTGAGCAGCTTTCAGCTTGCGCAGGGTTTCCGAAATGTCACGGGCGATTTCGTTGGAGTGGATTTCCAGCGTCTTGATTTTGCCTTCCGGGTTGATGATGAAGGTGCCGCGCAGCGACAGGCCTTCTTCCGGAATGTGTACGCCAAAAGCGTTGGTCAGTTGGTGCGTCGGGTCGCCGATCAGCGGGAACTGGGCTTTGCCGACGGCCGGCGAGGTTTCGTGCCACACCTTGTGCGAGAAGTGCGTGTCGGTCGTCACGATGTAGACCTCGGCGCCTGCCTTCTGGAATTCGGCGTAGTTGTTGGCAGCATCTTCGATTTCGGTCGGGCAGTTGAAGGTAAAGGCCGCCGGCATGAAAATCAGTACGGACCACTTGCCCTTCAGGTTGGCTTCGGTGATTTCGACGAACTTGCCATTGTGGAAAGCCTGAACCTTGAACGGTTGAACTTCGGTGTTGATCAACGACATAGTGTTGCTCCTGGGTTGCGTTGGAATGACGTAAATGTCTTAGCGACGGATTGAAGTGTACGGATGTCCAGTCGATAAATCCAATTGATTGTTACTAAACATCTGTTAGCAAAAAACTATCAGTGCACCATGGTGCCGTACCTGTATTTTTCGGAATTCTCCTGATAAATCAAATGAAAACACGATAAAACTGCCACCAAAGCGGCGGTCTTTCGCTAAAATTAGCACCCTTTTGTGTGGCGCAGATTAAGGTTTGCTGAAAGCATTCGATGGAATTTCCTGATCGTTTCGATGTGATTGTGGTGGGCGGCGGCCATGCCGGTACCGAGGCGGCGCTGGCTTCGGCCCGCACGGGCGCGCGTACGCTGCTGCTGACGCACAGTATGGAAACCCTGGGTGTCATGAGTTGCAATCCGTCGATTGGCGGTATCGGCAAGGGCCATCTCGTGCGCGAAGTTGATGCGCTTGGCGGCGCCGTGGCGCTTGCTACCGACATCGGCGGCATCCAGTTCCGCACGCTCAACTCAAGCAAAGGGCCGGCGGTACGTGCAACCCGCGCCCAGGCTGACCGGATTCTGTACAAGGCGGCGATCCGGCACATGCTGGAAAACCAGCCCAATCT
>JBLIZO010000080.1:0-9584 GCA_048859965.1 Fluviibacter sp. | reverse complement strand
GGAGCTTGGCGCCAAACTACGGAGCAAACCGGCTCCTCGCCCGGCACGGCTGTCACATCAGAGAGCCCAACGCCTGGCTGATGAGTTTGCGCCCGCCCCGTCTGCCATGTCGGGCAAGATGGCTGATGCGGTTTACGAACCGCCATCGGAAAGCACTGTCAGCGCGCTGCTCGACGATCTGGAGAAGCGCAAAATGCTCTCCGATGATCGTTACGCCGAAATGAGGATTCGTTTGCGCGCGCCGCGCTATGGCAATACCCGCTTGCAACAGGAGCTGGCTCAGAAAGGTATCGACCGCGACACCATTGCTGCCGTACTATCCGAGCAACCGGATGAACACTCCCGTTGCCGTGATTTATGGCTGAAGAAATTTGGCCAGGCGCCACGCGACATGAACGAACGTATGAGACAAACCCGTTACCTGGCTAGCCGGGGGTTTGCCATGCGCACGATCCAACAGGTCATCCGTAGCGCCGGCCAGATCGGCGACGCCGTTTCCGAAGCATGACCCACGACATCTCCATTCAATCTTTTCATTAACATCATGACCGACGCCAAACCTGCCATCCTATCGGCCAGAAACCTGCGCAAGGTGTACCGTAAACGCACCGTCGTCAAAGACGTTTCCTTCGATGTGCAAGCAGGTGAAGTGGTGGGTCTACTAGGCCCGAATGGTGCCGGAAAAACCACCTGCTTCTACATGGTGGTCGGCCTGGTACCGGCCGACGGCGGCAATATCACGCTGGCCGACGAAGAAGTGGTCCATCTGCCGATTCATCAACGTGCACACATGGGCGTTTCGTACCTGCCGCAGGAAGCCTCGGTTTTTCGCAAATTGACCGTGGAAGAGAATATTCTCGCGGTGCTGCAACTGCAGAAGCTACCCGCCGATGAAGAGCGCAACCGGCTGGAAACCCTGCTCGACGAACTGGCAATTCAGCATATCCGCGACAGTCGTGCGGCCTCACTCTCCGGCGGCGAACGTCGACGCGTCGAAATCGCCCGGGCGCTGGCGACCGAGCCACGCTTTATTCTACTCGACGAACCTTTCGCCGGTGTTGACCCGATTGCCGTGCTCGAAATCCAGAAAATCATCCGTTTTCTTAAAGAGCGTGGCATCGGTGTACTGATTACCGACCACAACGTGCGTGAAACGCTGGGTATTACCGATCGCGCCTATATCATCAGCGAAGGCACGGTGTTGGCCGCTGGCCGTCCGGATGACATTATCAATAACGATGCCGTCCGCCAGGTCTATCTGGGCGAACATTTCCGCCTCTAAGGATTCGCCGTTAACACCGCCGCTCACCCCCGGGACGCCTCATGAAAGCCGGCCTGCAACTCAAGGCTTCCCAGCATCTGGCGATGACGCCACAGCTTCAGCAGTCAATCCGGCTGTTGCAATTGTCATCGCTGGAGCTGCAACAGGAAGTCGCCCAGGCGCTGGCCGACAATCCCATGCTCGAACGCGACGAGAGCGACGATCATGAAACAGACGCGCACGATATCGATACGCTCGGCACGCCGATGGCCACCGAGTCGCCGGGCCAGCACAACGACGCGACAAACGTCTCGGAAACCAGTCGGCAGCACGATGAACTGACCGACACGGCGGAAGCCTTCGAACAAAGCACCCCCATCGATATCGACGAAGGCCCCTACGACTACAGTAGCTACTCGGGTAGCGGTAGCGACGACGAGTTTGAGCATGAGCAAGGCGATGGCGCACCGATCACCTTGCGCGAGCATCTGCTGGCCCAGGCGGGTTTGCTGCGCATCGACTGGCGCGAACAGGCGCTTGTCCGCATCCTCATCGAGGCGCTCGACGAACGCGGCTACTTGAGCAGTTCGCTGACAGAAGTGCATGGATCGTTACCACCCGACGAAGCCGTCAGCATGCCGGAACTGGAGGCCGCCCTCAGTCGGCTTCAGGAACTCGATCCGCCCGGCGTTGGCGCACGCACGCTTGAAGAGTGTCTGCTCCTGCAACTGCAGGAATCGACAGAAGCGATCGCACCGCTCACCCGCTCACTGGTCGCCGATCATCTGCCACTCCTCGCGCAACGAGACTTCGCGCAACTGCGCCGCAAGACCGGCGCCAGCGACAATGCCCTGCGCGACGCACAAACCCTGATCCGTAGCCTGAACCCCCACCCGGGCTCAGCATTTCTTGATGATGCCAGTCCCTACATCATTCCCGATGTCATCGTCCGCCGCAAAGCCGCTGTGCAGGATGAGGACCGTCCTGTTTGGGAAGCCATCACCAATCCGGACGCCCTGCCGCGCCTGCGCATCAACCGTTTGTACTCGGATCTGCTGCGCCGTGCTGGCGATACGCACGGTGGACTGGCAGGCCAGTTACAGGAGGCCCGCTGGCTCATCAAGAATATCCAGCAACGGTTCGAAACCATCGAGCGTGTAGCGCGGGCGATTGTCGACGAGCAGGCAGAATTCTTTGAGAAAGGCGAACTGGCCATGCGCCCCCTGGTGCTGCGCGAAATCGCTGACCGGCTCGGCCTGCATGAATCCACGATTTCCCGGGTGACTTCGCAGAAATTCATGGCGACACCGCGTGGAGTCCTTGAATTCAAATACTTTTTTGGCAGCCATGTCGGCACCGATGATGGTGGCGCCGCTTCGGCGACAGCCATCAAAGCGCGAATTCGCCAGCTCATCGGCGCAGAAAACCCCAAAAAACCACTCTCGGACCAGCAAATTTGTCATCTTTTTAGTGCTGAGGGCATTGTCGTAGCCCGTCGGACCATAGCAAAATACCGTGAGGCGGTGGGCATCCCCACCGCCAGTTTGCGCAAGACCCTATAGAGGAGGCAGCATGAACCTGCAAATCAGTGGTCATCATCTGGAAGTCAGTCCGGCGATCCGTGACTATGTCAGTCAGAAGCTACAAAAAGTCACGCGCCATTTTGATCACGTCATCGACATTCACGTCGTACTCAGCGTCGAGAAGCTCAACCAGAAAGCGGAGGTGACGCTACACGTTCCCGGGAAGGATATCTTCGTTGAAAGTATCGACCCGAATCTGTACGCGGCGGTTGATGACATTACCGATAAGCTGGATCGTCAGGTGCAGAAATACAAGCAGAAAATCCAGGACCACGGTCGCGGCCACAGCGTCGCCAACCATCTCGAATAACCTCTTACCGGTTGGCGGGCACCTACGGGTGCCCGCCTGTCATTCAATGAACGCCATCGCCCAACTGCTCTCTCCGGATACCGTCTCGTTAACCACGCAGGCCACAACCAAGGAGGCGCTCTTCCAGGTCGCCGCCAATGCATTCGGCGAACGCCTGGGTATCAGCAGCACGCTGATCCATGACGCGCTGCTCATGCGCGAGCAACTGGGTTCCACCGGCCTGGGACAGGGCGTCGGCATCCCGCATGGCCGACTCAAAGGCCTGAAGCAGGTCGCGGGCATGTTCTTCCGCCCGAGCAAGCCGATTCCCTTCGACGCACCGGACAATCGTCCGGTCGATCTGGTGTTCTTCCTGCTGGTGCCGGAGCAGAGTACTGAAGAACATCTGCAACTGCTTTCCGAGTTGGCCCAAGGCTTCTCGGACCCGACATTCCGCGAAGGACTGCGCAAAGCCGAAGATGCGGCCACTGTCATCCAGATTTTTTCAAGCGATACGCACTGACATGAAAGAGCTCACTGTCGCTCAGCTGTTCGATGCATACAAGGATCGTCTGGCGCTGAGCTGGATCGGGAGCGTCGGCTCTAACCGCAGTATCCGCCTCGTGGAAACGGATGCTTACGGCTCCGACATCGTCGGTCACCTTAATATCATTCACCCGGATCGTCTGCAGGTCGTCGGTAGTGCCGAACAGAAATGGGCGCTACGCACGCGTGCCCAACGTCGGCAGTCGGTTTTTGAAGATCTTTGCCAAGCCGCACCGCCCGCGATTATCGTCGCCGATAACCTACCGGTACTGGACGAGTTACGCGAGGCCTGCGAAAAAACCGGGACGCCACTCTTTGCCTCGACGCTCTCCTGCTCGGTCGTTATCGACCAATTGCGTCACTATTTGGCCCGCAAGTTGGGTACCAACACCAATCTGCACGGTGTATTCATGGATGTGCTCGGCATGGGTGTCATGATTACCGGCGACTCCGGTTCCGGCAAAAGCGAACTGGCGCTGGAACTGATTTCGCGGGGTCACGGCCTCGTTGCCGACGATGTCGTCGAGCTAACGCGCGTAGCACCGAATGTCATTTTCGGTAGTTGTCCGAGCCTGTTACGCGATTTCCTCGAAGTGCGCGGTCTGGGTTTACTCAACATCCGCACGATTTTCGGTGAAACCGCGTCGCGCCGGAAGATGCGTCTCAAACTGATCGTGCACTTGCATCGCCAGCAGCCCGGGGTCGATACGCCGCGCCTACCGTTTGAAGCGCAGACTCAGGAAATTCTGGGCGTCGCGGTGCGTAAGGTCAACATTCCGGTAGCGGCCGGTCGCAACTTGGCGGTACTGCTGGAAGCGGCCGTGCGCAATACCATCCTGCAGTTCCGGGGTATCGACAGCCTGGAAGAGTTTGTTGCGCGTCAGCAACAGGAAGTGCTGGCTCAGGAGGCCGTCGCCGCCAAAAGCGCTCAGCGCGCGCTCACCCTGGACCTACCCCCCGGCGAGACCGACGACCCTTCGATCTAACCTCAGGCTGAGCCCAATTCATGGGTTGCCCTGCCTGTATTACCGAAACGTAATCACCTGCGGCTGATCGGTCAGACCGCCAACGCCCCCGTCTTCCAACGTGGTGCAAGGCTCATCGAAGGTCTCGGTATCAAAGGCGATATCGCCACCACCAGCAATCTCATCCCCCGTCTCTGCACGCAGGTTTTCAAAATCGAACAGATGCCGGTCAGCCAGATGCGACGGCACCACATTCTGAATCGCCGTCAGCACGGATTCCGTACGGCCAGGATAGCGGTTGTCCCAGTCGGCCATCATTTCGCGCACCTTCTGCCGCTGCAGATTCTCCTGTGAGCCGCAGAGGTTACAGGGGATGATCGGAAAGCCGACGCCACGCGCATAGCGGGCGATGTCGCTCTCCGGGACGTAGGCCAGCGGCCGAATCACTGTATTCGTCCCATCATCGGTCACCAGCTTGGGCGGCATCGCTTTCAGCTTGCCGCCGAACAGCATGTTCAGAAACAGCGTGTGCACGATATCGTCGCGGTGATGCCCTAACGCGATCTTGTTGGCGCCCAATTCTTTAGCCGTGCGATAAATGATGCCGCGACGAAGACGTGAACAGAGGGAGCATGTTGTTTTACCCTCGGGCACCTTTTCCTTGACGATCGAATAGGTATCCTGCGTCACGATCCGATATTCAACACCGATACTTTCCAGATAGTTCGGCAGGACCTCAGCCGGAAAACCCGGCTGCTTCTGATCCAGATTCATCGCAATGATGCGGAAATCGATCGGTGCGCGCTTGCGCAAGGCCAGCAACACGTCGAGCAGGGTGTAAGAGTCCTTACCGCCAGACAGACAGACCATGACGGTATCGCCATCTTCGATCATCTTGTAATCACCGATGGCTTTACCTACCCGGTTCTCGATAAAGCGGCGGAGTTTCTGAATGGTTTGCGAGAGCGCTTCGTTGGTTTGTTGCGTCATAGTCTTAAGTCACGAGGTGGGCGCTGCGCCCGCCGTCTACATTAATCACTTGCCCCGTAATGTAGGGGGCATCCAGCATAAGAAAACGCACGGTACGGGCGATGTCCTCCGGCGTACCGGCACGCTTAAGCAATGTATGCTGCACAATCGCCTCACGTTCAGCGTCGGGAAACTGGCCGTCTTCCGGCCAGAGAATCGGTCCCGGTGCAACCGCATTGACGCGCACCTGTGGCGCCAATTCGACGGCCAGCGCACGCGTCAGGGTCAGCAGCGCCCCCTTGGCCGCCGTATAGAGCGGGTAACCGGCCAGCGGCCGCTCGGCATGGATGTCGGTGATGTTAACGATAGTACCTGCTGTTGCCCGCAGATGCGGGGCAACAGCTTGCGCCAGAAACAACGGCGCCTTGAAATTGCTACCCACCAGATCGTGCCAGGCGGCTTCATCAATCTGCCCGAGCGGTGTCGGAAAAAACGATGAGGCGTTGCATACCAGACCATCGAGACGGCCAAACAACCCGACAACATCCATGACCAACGGCGAAATTAACGCCGTATTCAGGAGATCAGCACTGACGACCCGTACCGAATGAGCGCGTAGCGCATTCAAGCGCTGCGCTAGCGCCTCGGCTTCCGGTCGGGACTGACGAACATGCAGAACCACACGTGCACCCGCCTGGTGCAAGGCCACGGCAATGGCTGCACCAACTCGACGGGCCGCACCCGTAACCAGAACAACCGGTGCATTCGTCGCAGGAAGGGAATAAGAGTTCGATGTGAACGACATGACGCATATTGTCGCATGCGCTATCCTCACGCTCTACCATCACCCTATCGCCCGTACCATGAGCCTGCCCCCGATCATTCAACCCGCCACCTCCCGTGGTCAAGATCCGTTGCCACCACCGAACGCCGATGCACAGGCTCATAGTCAACAGCTTTCGGAAAAGCTCTTGATCACAATCGAGCAAGCGGGCGGCTGGATCCCGTTTTCGCAATACATGGAACGGGCGCTCTACACACCGGGCCTAGGCTACTACAGCGGCGGCGCACGTAAATTCGGCGCGGCGGGTGACTTCATGACCGCGCCGGAAATGACCCCCCTGTTCGGCCGTACGCTGGCGCGCACCATCGCACCCATTCTCGCCGCCTCCGACCCGGTCGTGACGGAGGTCGGTGCCGGCACCGGCAAGCTGGCGGGTGATCTGCTGCTCGCGCTGGAGGCGCAGAATCAACTACCGGAGCGCTATAACATCCTCGAACTCTCGGCCGAACTGGCTGAACGACAGCGTCGATACTTACAGGCTGTCGTGCCACACCTGGTGCATCGTGTGCACTGGCTCAACGCGCTGCCGGAAACCCTCTCAGGCATCATTGTCGGCAACGAAGTCCTGGATGCCATGCCTGTCGAGCTCGTTCGCTGGCAACGCCACTCACCCGAAGAGGTTCAACGCCTTGGCGTGAGCATCGAGACGACAGAGGGCGGCGTACGCTTCACCACGACCCCGGCACCGCCAACGCAAGCGGCGTCACCGGCATTGATCGCACACGTACGTGCGCTGGCAGAAAAATACGATTGGCCGGATGAATACACCACCGAAATCCCGGAAGCGGGGCCCGCCTGGGTGATCACGCTGGCGCAACGACTGACAAAAGGCGCATTGCTGCTCATTGATTACGGCTTCCCGCGTCATGAGTTCTATCACCATGAGCGCACCGGTGGCACACTCATGTGCCATTACCGTCATCGCGCACATCCCGACCCCTATTACTGGCCGGGGTTACAAGACATCACCGCCCATGTCGATTTCACCAGTATCGCCGAAGCCGGGTTTGATGCAGGCCTCAGCGTAGCCGGTTACTGCACTCAGGCCGGCTGGCTGATGGATGCCGGGCTACTCGATCTGCTGACCGCCGAACAACCCAGCGACTTCACCCAAGCCGATGCGGCCTGGGTACGCACGCAACACGCCGTACAAACGCTGCTCTCGCCCGCTGAAATGGGTGAGTTCTTCAAAGTGATTTTGCTCACCAAAGGCTTACCGGGCACCCTACGTATTCCCGGATTTATCCGCAGCGATCGCTCACATACGCTTTAACGAGCGCACACCGTTCAAGCAGTCTTTTTCGCCTTTGGTGCATCAGGCACCACAGCCATTAGCCAATCATTCAACACGCCGGCTACGTGCGCCCAATCGCGTTCCAGCATCATGCCGTGTCCCATGCCCGGAAAGATAACGGGTTCGACGCCATACATTTCAGCGGTGTGACGTACCTGATTCGCCGGAATGATGTGATCAAGCTCCGCGCCAATAATCAATTTCGGTACGGGCTTCAGCCGTTCAGGTTTAACCAGGTTAAACATGGTCATATCCCAGATGGCGCGTTGTGATTCCACCTGAGATAGCAACAAATAACGTTGCAGATCCGCCATGGAGGCCGGCTGTGCAAACAGGGCATCTTTTAATGAATCAATATCGACCGGGCCACCCGTCATTAACTGGGACAAGCTCCCCATGAGATCCGGATGTGACCAGATCATCGACAACGAGCTGGCGAGCAAACCTTTAGGTGGCACGGAACACATCAGCACGGCGGCCGGAAACGTTTGTTGCTCCAAACACTTCTGTACGACAAAGCCGCCCATTGAGTGACCGATCAGCACCGGTGCCTCACCGAGCTCATCAATCACATGCATGACATCAGCCACGTAGTGATCAATACCCCACTGGCCGAGTTGCTCATGTCCTTCGCTACCGCCATGGCCGCGCACAGAAACGGCATGCGCTGGCCAGCCCTGCTCGGCGAACCAGTCGAGAAAATGTTCGGACCACACCCACGATGCCGTGAATGCGCCATGCACAAAGAGTAACGGCGTACGATGCTTTCCCTTGCTCGGATAGCGGCTGATAACTTCCAGTGAGAGTGCGTCGGACAAAATGGCTTCCTTAGTCGAGATTCTGTATGGCTTCGATACGCGCATCCCGGATACGCGCAGCAATATGTTCCTGAGTGCGCACGGCCTGCGCGATTGCACCGGCATCAACGCTTGCGGCGGCGGCCTGTATTTTCAGCCACTGATCGGCGGTACCGGGCGATGCGCCAAGAAGCGGCAACACCGCGAGCAACTGTTTGAAGCGATCCGCGCGGCGTAGCCCATCGCAGCGCTCCAGCGTGTTCAAGCGATCTTCGGCGCTCAACGTGGCGGGCTGTAACAGCGCCGTTCGGTGATGCACCAACAACCGTGCCAGATCGCGGCAATCTGTCGGCAAACGCAGGCGGGCTGCGATTTCGCACACCTGATCCGGATCGCAATCCGCCAACCAGACGGCGACGCGCACTGCCAAAGGCTGCTCAATGCGTGCCGCGGCGTTGAGGCGGCCGACAATCAAAGGAATCGGCGGATAGAGATCGGCGCTGGCGCCACTAGCGGCAAGTTCGGCAAACATCCGTTCCGGTTGTTCGGCCATTAACCCGCGTGACAGTTCCTGCCAGACGCGTTCGGGAACAAGGTTCTTGGTTTCACCCGCCGACACCATCTGCCGCATGAGTGCCCGCGTTTCCGGTGCGACTTCAAACTGTGGAAAGCGCGCTGCAAAGCGTGCCAAGCGCAAAATACGTACGGGGTCTTCAGCAAAGGCCGGGCTGACATGGCGCAGGACTCGCGCTTTCAGATCTTGTTGGCCACCGTAGGGATCAATGACGTTACCCGCAGCATCTTCAGCCATGGCGTTGATGGTGAGGTCTCGGCGCGCCAGATCCTCTTCCAGCGTGACATCGGGCGCCGCATAAACACTGAAACCGCGGTAGCCGAGCCCCGTCTTCCGTTCTGTGCGCGCCAGCGCGTATTCCTCGTGAGTTTGAGGATGAAGGAAGACAGGGAAATCCTTGCCGACCGGGCGAAAGCCCTTAGCCAACATGGCTTCCGGCGTTGCGCCGACCACGACATAATC
>JBLIZO010000079.1:0-8809 GCA_048859965.1 Fluviibacter sp. | reverse complement strand
ATCGACCCCAAAGGTCTCGATGCCATCCTCGTCACTCATGAACATGGCGACCATATTGGTGGCGTGATGGGGCTTGCCCGTAAAACCGGGGCTACGGTATGTCTGACCCGGGGCACCCATGCAGCATTGCATACCCGCTCGTCAGAGGCCTGTAATGGAGTCACGCTGCGTCTGATCGACAGCCACGATGCGTTTGAACTGGGTTGTGTCGAAATCCGGCCTTTTCCTGTCCCGCATGATGCCCGAGAGCCGGTCCAGTATGTCATTGCCTATGGCGAACTCCGTCTGGGCGTCCTGACGGATCTGGGCATGCTGACACCCCATGTCGAACGTTCGCTAGAGGCATGTGATGGTTTGGTGCTGGAGTTTAATCATGATCCGGATCTGCTGGCTCAATCATCTTATCCGGATAGCCTCAAACAGCGCATTGCCGGCCGTTATGGGCACTTGTGTAACCGGGATGCAGCGGGTTTTCTGGCGCGGCTATCACTGGATCGATTGCAGCACGTGGTTGCCGCACATCTCTCTCAATCGAATAACTCACCTGAACATGTGCTGACGGCCGTTCGCGAAGCCATCGGGGAGGTGCCGGATTGTTTTTATCTGGCAACGCAGGCAGAAGGGTTTGAGTGGCTGACCCTGCATCCCACGCTATGAGTCAAAGCATAAAAAAACCGGCCGAGAAGGCCGGTTTTTCGTAACCGCCGAAGCGGTTCCAAGATCGCAGAAGCGATTACTTGGCAGCCGGAGCCGGAGCAGCAGCCGGAGCAGCAGCGGCAGGAGCCGGAGCAGCTTCAGCAGGCTTCTGTTCAGCAGCCGGAGCAGCGGCAGGAGCCGGAGCGGCCGGAGCAGCCGGGGCTTCTTTTTTGCCACAAGCGGTAACAGCCAGAGCCAGGAGAGCAGCAACGAGGAGCGATTGTTTCATTTTCTTCCCTTTAATAAAGGTCGTTGAAGAATGCCCTGGCGAAACGAACTTCGACAGCGCATGACTACTGATGCAGTCTGGTTAAATTATACACAGTTTGGCCTATGGCAACAGGGGCTGAAAAGCCCCCGGAATCGGTTAAAAAAATCCGCCACCGATTCAAGCCAAGAGCAAGCCGGGAGGGGTGTCTGTTCCCGCCCGATCCAGTACAATTCGCGCCTTGCCGGTCAAATTTTCCGGCGTTTTTTCATGCGCGGGCGCGCTGCAGGGATGGTCAATGGCAAAGCATACGGTGACACAGATGGGCATGATCGAATCCCTTGATCACGCGGGTCAGGGGATTGCCCGACAGGACGGCAAAACCATTTTTGTCGAAGGCGCCTTACCCGGCGAGCGGGTCAGTTGGCTGAGCTATCGACGCAAACCCAACTTTGAAATGGCGCGTGTCACCGAAATCCACCGTGCCGCGTCGGCACGCGTTGAACCGCGCTGCCCACACTTCGGTATATGCGGCGGTTGTTCGCTGCAACACGCCGACCCGAGCCTGCAGATTGCCACCAAGCAGCGGGTACTCGAAGACAATCTGCAGCATCTGGGTAACGTACGTGCCGGCGCCGTTTATGCACCGATTTCCGGTCCGACCTGGCATTACCGCTTTCGTGCCCGTTTATCCGTGCGCCTGGTGCCAAAAAAGGGCGGCGTCCTGGTCGGCTTTCATGAGCGGCGCAGCAGCTACATTGCCGATATGACCTCGTGCAGCATTCTGCCTAAATCCATGTCGGATTTACTGATGCCTCTACGGGGCCTCATCGAGGGCATGAGCCAGCCAGATCGCATGCCGCAGATCGAAATGGCGGTGGGAGAAAAGCCGCACCAGCCCGGCAACCTGGATATTGTGCTGGTGCTGCGCCATCTGGAGCCGCTGACCGAGGCTGATCAGGCCCTGTTATCCCGTTTCGGTCAGCAACACGGCGTACGCTGGTTCCTGCAACCGGGCGGCCCGGCCACCGTACAGCCGTTAGACCCGCAAGATGCACCGCTGCTCAGCTACCATCTGCCGAACTTCGGGTTATCACTCAACTTCGCCCCAACCGAGTTCACGCAGGTTAATCCCGCCATTAACCATGCGCTGGTCACCAAGGCCATGCGCCTGCTGGCGGCACAGCCGGGCGAACGCATTGCCGATATGTTCTGCGGCCTTGGCAACTTCACCCTGCCCATCGCCCATAGTGGCGCGCAGGTCGTTGGCGTTGAAGGGAGCGAGGCACTGGTCAAGCGGGCGGCTGAAAACGCCGACATGAACGGCCTCGGTCATCTGACCAGCTTCTTTGCAGCCAACCTGTTTCTGGATTGTCAGCCAGTGCTCGCACGCATGGGCAAGCTGGACCGCATGTTGATCGATCCACCGCGCGAAGGCGCGCTGGAGCTCGTCAAAGCCCTGCCGGATGCCGAACAGCCACGCAACGATGCGCCGCATACCATTGTGTACGTGTCGTGCAATCCGGCCACACTGGCGCGCGATGCCGGCGTATTGGTTAATGTCAAAGGCTATACCCTGGAAGGCGCGGGTATCGCCAACATGTTCCCGCATACGGCGCACGTCGAATCCATTGCCGTGTTTCGACGGCCATAAGTGGCCGGGTCGTAACCGACTCAGCGGCACCAAAGCAAAACGCCCGGCAGATATCAACCTGCGCGGGCGTTTTCGCGTCTGGTGGTGGCGCTAAGCTTCAGGCAGCCACCTTGACGATCAACTGAGCACTGTTCAGATACGCATCGGAGAAGATCTGACGGGCCAGACGGTAGGCGGCGCCGTTCTTGGTCTTGAAACGGGCGATCTCGTCGACGAAGAGCTTGAGTGAATCAGCCAGGCACTTTTTCACGCCCTGCTGATCCAGCAGACCCAGATCATAGTCGCAGACGGCGGAGTTGCGACCCAGGCCTTCGATTTCCTTGGATGTCATGTGCAGCGAGTGCTCCAGCTGGCGCACGACCAATTCTGTTGAAGCTTTCTTGCCCATTTTGCTGAACCTCTGTTCGTAAATCGGCCCGAATTACAGACCGCGTACGGCAAATAACGCGTTAACGGCGCACGGCGTTGACAGATGCCGATAATTTTTTGTAACGCACTGATCCAGAATGAAAAAAGGAGCCCCGCAGGACTCCCTATATGGCGCAGAACCGGTAGGTTAGTCGCGGTTATTGCCGGTAAAGATCATCAACAGATTGAGCAGGCTGACGAACAGGTTGTAGATATCGAGATACACGGCCAGCGTTGCGCGGATGTAATTGGTCTCGCCGCCGTTGACGATGCGGCTCAGGTCAAACAGCAGATAGCCGGTAAAGAGCAGGGCGCCAATGGCCGAAATGGCGATCGCCATGGCCGGGATGGCCAGGAAGATATTGGCCAGCGAGGCAATGATCAGCAGGATCAGCCCGGCAAACAGGAAGTTGCCCATAAAGCTGAAGTCGCGCTTGCTCACGCTGGTGTACATGGCCAGTGACACGAAGATCGCAGCGGTAGCGCTACCGGCCATCGCGATCAGGGCGCCACCGTTGGTCATACCGAGCGCCACGCTCAGAATCTGCGACAACATCACCCCCATGAAGAAGGTGAAGCCCAGCAGCAGAAGCACACCGGTGCCGCTGGTGCTGTTACGCTGGATACCCCACATGAGGCCGAAGGCGATGCCGAAGAAGAGCAGGGTGCCCATGACCGGGCTGTCTGCCATCAGCATCGGCACGTTGGCGGCCATGCCGACCATCGCGCCAATGATCGTCGGGATCAGTGACAGCGCCAGCAGCCAATAGGTATTACGCAGCACCTGGTTACGGGCTACTTGGGTGGTCATGCCGCCGAACGACGGCGTCGAGCGAATATCCATGGATAGATTCCTCAGTAAAAACAAAGTGCTGAAACAGTTAAAGGCGTTTAGCGCCTATATGGTATCTGAAAACCCCAATTCAAGCCGAAGCAGCTTAACTCAGGCTTAACCCTGGCCGCCTTAACAGCGCCTAGATCGTGTGTCGGGTCAGGCGCAGATCATCCGAGGCGTCATCCCAGACCAGGTATTCCCCCCGCTCGGCCGACCAGTCGGCGAGCACCCAGCGCTCGACGTGAATACCATCGACAATGTGGTCATGCGTCGCCGGGCGGTGCGTGTGGCCGTGGATGAGCGTGGCGTAGCCTTGATCGCGGGCTTCGTCCTCCACGGTTGCCACATCGACATCGGTGATCGCTTGCGTCCGGGCGTCATAGCGGCGCCCTTGGCTGCGCCAGCGCAGCCAACGGGCGATCAGTCGCCGTAGCCAGTAAGGCAGCTTCAGAAAGCGTGCCTGGGCCTGCGGGTCGCGCACTTTGGCACGAAAACGCTGGTAGGCCGCATCGCCGGTGCAGTACAGGTCGCCGTGCGAGAGCACAAACTGCCAGGTGCGTGTCCGCAGGACATAGGGGTCCGGCAAAGGTTGCAAACCCAGTTCGGCCAATACCCGATCGCTGACCATGAAATCGCGGTTGCCCGCCATGAAATACACGGGCACGCCGGCTTGCACCGTATCCCGCAGGGCGGCAAACACCGGCTGATACTCGGTTAAGCCCAGGTCCTCATCGCCGACCCACGATTCAAAAATATCGCCCAGCAGATAAACGGCTGTGGCTTCCCGGCGGGCGCGCTCCAGAAAACTCAGGAAGCGCGCCATGATGGCGCGTGCGGCCGGGGTGTCCGATGCCAGATGCACATCGGACGCAAAAAAGATCATTTAATCGTGACCGACTGAATAACCACGTCTTCCTTCGGTACGTCCTGATGGAAGCCGCTGGTGCCGGTCTTCACGCCCTTGATCTTGTTGACCACATCCATGCCGTCGGTCACTTTGCCGAATACGGCGTAGCCCCAGCCTTGCGGGCTTTCGCTCTTGAAATTGAGAAAATCGTTGTCGGCGACATTGATGAAGAACTGAGCGCTGGCCGAATGCGGGTCGTTGGTGCGCGCCATGGCGATGGTGCCGGTAGCGTTTTTCAGGCCGTTGTTGGCTTCGTTCTTGATCGGTGCATGCGTGTCTTTTTGCTTCATGCCCGGTGCGAAACCGCCGCCCTGGATCATGAAGCCGTTAATGACGCGATGGAAGATCGTGTTGTCATAGTGGCCTTCGCGGGCGTAGGTCAGGAAATTTTCAACGGTTTTCGGGGCGTGCTCGCTGTCGAGTTCCAGCGTGATCGGGCCGAAGTTGGTGTTGAGGATAACGGTTTGCATGAAAGCTTTCTCCTGTAGAGCCATGGGCTCGTGCTATATTCAAAGACGCATTTTATCCGCATTTTCCTGATTACCTTAGTCTGTCATGCTCTCGATCTATAACACCCTGGCCCGTGAAAAAACCCCATTGCAACCCATTCATCCGGGGCAGGTGCGCATGTACGTCTGCGGCATGACGGTCTATGATTTCTGTCATCTTGGGCATGCTCGGGTGATGGTGGTCTTCGACATGGTCTATCGCTGGCTCATGGCGCAGGGTTATCAGGTCGAGTATGTGCGCAACATCACCGACATCGACGACAAAATCATCAACCGCGCCAATGAGCGCGGTGAAACGATCCAGCAACTGACGGATCGCTATATCGCCGCCATGCACGAAGACAGCGATGCGCTGGGCGTGTTGCGTCCGACCAAAGAACCGCGC
Organism: Fluviibacter sp.; assembly: GCA_048859965.1. Classification (GTDB taxonomy): domain Bacteria; phylum Pseudomonadota; class Gammaproteobacteria; order Burkholderiales; family Rhodocyclaceae; genus Fluviibacter. Next base: position 3,207 of record JBLIZO010000079.1, on the reverse strand, counting down.
GCCACCGAGTACGTACAGGAAATGCTCGACCTCATCGGCACGCTGGAAGACAAGGGTTTGGCGTATCAGGGCGGCGATGGCGACGTCAACTTTGCCGTGCGCAAGTTCCCCGGCTACGGCAAACTCTCCGGCAAATCACTGGACGACCTGCGCGCCGGCGAACGCGTGGCCGTGGCCGGCGCCAAAGACGACCCATTGGATTTCGTGCTGTGGAAGCACGCCAAAGCCGGCGAACCGGCCTGGGCCTCGCCGTGGGGCGATGGCCGCCCCGGCTGGCATATCGAATGCTCGGCCATGAGTAGCGCCTTGCTCGGTCACCATTTCGACATTCACGGTGGCGGTGCGGATTTGCAGTTTCCGCATCACGAGAATGAAATCGCCCAATCCGAGGGCGCCCACGGCGGTACATTTGCCAACATCTGGATGCACAACGGCTTTATCCGTGTGGAAAAAGACGGCATCGAAGAAAAGATGTCCAAGTCGCTCGGTAATTTCTTCACCATTCGCGACGTGCTCAAGGTCTACGACCCTGAAATCATCCGTTTCTTCATTTTGCGCGCGCAATATCGCAGCCCGCTGAATTATTCGACCGCGCATCTGGATGATGCGGGCCATGCGCTGGAACGTTTGTATACCGCCTTGCGCAATGTGCCGGCGGCAGATGCCGCCGTCGATTGGCACAGCCCGTACGGCCAGAAGTTTGCTGCCGCCATGAACGACGACTTCAACACGGCGGAAGCCATGGCCGTGTTGTTCGAGCTGGCGCAAGCCGTTAATCGGGATCAATGCACCAAACTGGCTGGGCAGCTCAAAGCCCTGGCCGGTGTGTTGGGCTTGTTGCAACGAGCGCCGGAAGCCTTCTTGCAGCGCGCTACGGGTGCCGACGCCGACGGCCTGACGCCAGCACAGATCGAAGCGCGCATTCAAGAACGGCTCGATGCGCGTAAAGCCAAAGACTTCGCTACCGCCGACCGCGTGCGCAAAGAACTGCTGGAAGCCGGCGTGGTTCTGGAAGACACCCCGCAGGGCACCATCTGGCGGCGCGCCTGATTCGTACACCATGATGCAATCTCTGGGCCTGGTGCGTTCCGAACGCGCCATGCTGCTCATTCTGGCGGGTATCCAGTTCTGCCATGTGCTGGACTTCATGATCATGATGCCGCTCGGGCCCTTTCTGATCGGCGCCCTCGGCATCTCCACGCAAGAGTTTGGCTTGCTGGTCGCCAGTTACAGTTTCAGTGCGGCGGCCGCTGGCGTGCTCATGGCGCCCGTGGTCGATCGCTTCGAACGTAAGCGGTTCCTGCTCGTTATCTTTCTGGCCTTTGCGCTGGCCACCTTGCTCTGCGCTGCGGCGCCGAACTTCTCGCTGCTGCTCATTGCACGCGGTTTGGCCGGCGTGTTCGGCGGCATGATGGGGGCGCTGGTGCATACCATGGTGGCCGACGCCGTCCCTTTCGAACGGCGGGCGATGGCAACGGGCTACGTGGCGACCGCCTTTTCCGTTTCCAGCATTGCCGGTGTGCCACTGTCGTTATTGCTGGCCGATGCACTCGGCTGGCAGGCGCCCTTTCTATTGATCGCGTTGGTCAGCGCTGGCCTGATCTGGTTCGCTTATCGCGCCTTGCCGGATTTCCGCGCGCACCTCGACGCACGTCGTGAAGAACGCGCCGTCCGCCAGATGCTGCGGGTCGCCATCGAACCCAACCATCTGCGCGCCATGGTGCTGAGTTGCCTGGTTATCCTCGGTGGGTTCACCGTCATTCCCTACATCACGCTTTACGCCATCGCCAATGTCGGTATCGCCGCCAACGAAATTCCCGTCATCTATTTTCTGGGCGGTGCCGCCACCCTGGTCACGGCGCGGCTCATTGGTGCCTTGGCAGATCGCCGGGGCAAGGTGCGCGTATTTCGCATCATGGCGCTTGCGGCCTGTGTGCCCGTGCTTCTGGTCACTAATACGGGCCCGGTTAGCCTCTTGGTCTGGCTCATTATCACCACGCTGTTTTTTATCTTGGTGTCCGGTCGCATGGTGCCCCTGCTGGCCATTGTCGGGTCTGCCGTCACGCCGCAGGCACGGGGAACCTTCATGTCGCTCAACGCCACCGTGCAATCCATGGCCATGGGCGTTGCCAGTATGTTGGGTGGCCTGTTCATCACCCAGGCGCCGGATGGCCTCATCACTGGCTATGGCTGGGTCGGGCTGGTTGCCGCCGGTTTCAATGTGCTGGCGGCGCTGTGGGTGGGCCGGGTCGCCATCAGAAATTAATTTCTGATCGAATCGAGAGGCTCGTCTAGTGAGACTGTTGGCGGGTAAACTGACCCGCTATGACCAAACGCGCCCGTCGTCGCCAGAAACCCCTTAATGCGCCAGCCAAGGCATTGAGCAGTGGGTTATTTCGCCCGAAGGTCGAAGTTGATCGGCGAAAAGAAGCAAGGCTTATTCGCAGCGCCAAGCACAGGTCGAAATCGGAAGACGTGCAGTAAATAGGATGGCCTTTGTCAGGACTATTGAAAACCGCTTAATATTCTCGGGTTGCTCCGAGACTTATTCGCTATGACTCCCGAAACCTTTATCGCCCGTTGGAAAGACAACGCCCTCACCGAACGTGCGGGGGCACAGGCGCACTTTGATGACCTCTGCGACCTGCTCGGCGTCGAGAAACCGCGTGACCCGGATCACTACTGTTTCGAACGGGGTGCCAAAAAGTCCGGCGGTGGCGATGGCTGGGCTGATGTCTGGAAGCGCGGTTGTTTTGGCTGGGAGAACAAAAAACCGGGGCGCGACCTCAACGCCGCCCTCAAGCAGCTGACCGACTATGCCCTGGAACTGGAAAACCCGCCCTTGCTGGTGGTGTCTGACCGCGAGCGCATCGAAATCCATACCGCCTTCACCGGCTACCCCGACGAGCCGCGCCTGATTCTGTTACAAGACATCGGCCAGCCGGAAAACCTGCAAATCCTGCGCTGGGTCTTTACCGACCCCGAGAAACTCAAACCCACCAAGTCCCTGGCGGCGATTACCGAAGAGGCCGCCGGCAAATTCGGCAGCCTGGCCGAGGCCTTGCGTGAACGCGGTAACCCGCCGGATCAGGTGGCGCACTTCCTGACGCAATGTCTGTTCTGCATGTTTGCCGAAGATGAGAACCTCTTGCCCCGAGGCATCTTCACCAACCTGCTCGACAAAGCCGTCGATATTGATCGCGCCAG
>JBLIZO010000078.1:0-33149 GCA_048859965.1 Fluviibacter sp. | reverse complement strand
CGATTGTTTTCGGCGGTTATGTGGGGCTGGCGCTGTGGATGACCAAGTATTACGTTTCGGAATACGGTTTCGACCTGCGAACTGCTGCGTTATTAGCCGCCTGTTTTTCGTTGCCGGGTGGTGTATTGCGTGCCGTGGGCGGCTGGTTGTCCGACAAATATGGCGCGCATTCGGTCACCTGGTGGGTATTGTGGGTGAGCTGGATCTGCCTGTTCATCATGTCGTATCCGCAAACCGATTTCACGATTCAGACGGTCAATGGCCCGGAAACGTTCCATATCGGTCTGTCGCCAACGGTGTTTACGGTACTGTTGTTCATCATCGGTGTCGCCTGGGCCTTTGGTAAAGCCTCGGTCTTCAAGTACATCTCGGATGACTACCCGCACAACATCGGCGTGATCTCCGGCATCGTCGGTCTGGTCGGTGGCTTGGGCGGTTTCGTTCTGCCGATTATGTTCGGTGCACTGGTAGATCTGACAGGGGTTCGTTCTTCTTCTTTCATGCTGCTCTACGGTGTGGTCTGGGTTTCGCTGATCTGGATGTACTTCACCGAAGTTCGGTCGTCCTCGGTGCTTGATCGCAAGTCGCCGGCGCAGCACGCTCATAAATCCTGATTACTTATCCAACGGAGTCTGATATGTCACGCGTATTAACCAAATGGTTGCCGGAAGACCATGACTTCTGGCAGAACGAAGGCAAAGCGGTTGCCCGCCTGAATCTCTGGATCTCCATTCCGTGTTTGCTGCTGGCCTTTGCGGTTTGGATGGTCTGGAGCGTGGTGGTCGTCAATCTGCCTAATATCGGTTTCAAGTTCGATACGGACCAGTTGTTCTGGTTAGCGGCGTTGCCCGGTTTATCTGGTGCAACGCTGCGCATCTTCTACTCTTTTATGGTGCCGATTTTTGGTGGCCGTCGCTGGACAGCGATATCGACGGCCTCGCTGCTGCTACCGGCCATCGGTATCGGTTTCGCGGTTCAGAATCCCGAAACGCCCTATGCCACGTTCCTGATTCTGGCGCTGCTCTGTGGCTTCGGTGGCGGTAACTTCGCATCGAGCATGTCGAATATCAGCTTCTTCTTTCCGAAAGCACAAAAGGGCGGTGCGCTGGGCTTGAATGCCGGACTGGGTAACCTGGGCGTGTCGGTGGTTCAGTTCGTCGTGCCCATCGTCATTACCGCTGGCGTATTCGGCGCACTGGGCGGCGATCCTCAGACTTGGGTGAAAGGCGCGCAAACCAAACAGATGTGGCTGCAGAATGCCGGTTTTATCTGGGTGCCGTTTATCGCCGTATCGACATTGGCTGCCTGGTTTGGCATGCACGACATTGCCAGCGCCAAGGCTTCGTTTGCTGACCAGGCCGTCATTTTCAAGCGCAAGCATAACTGGTTGATGTGCTGGCTGTATCTGGGTACCTTCGGGTCGTTCATGGGCTATTCGGCTGGTTTCCCGCTGTTGACCAAAACGCAATTTCCGGAAGTAAACCCGGTTCAGTACGCCTTCCTCGGGCCGCTGGTAGGGGCTATTGCCCGCGTCATTGGTGGCTGGATATCGGACAAGCTGGGCGGCGCCATCGTGACTTTCTGGACATTCATTCTGATGATCGGTGCTGTGTATGGTGTGATCCAGTTCGCACCGAGCGCAACCAGCCCAGGTAGCTTCTGGGGTTTCTTCGCCATGTTCATGTTGCTGTTCATGGGCACCGGCGTAGGCAATGCCTCGACCTTCCGCATGATCCCGATCATCTTCATGACCGAGCGCCAGCGTGAAGCGGCCGGTAAGGGCAAAGCGGCTGAGGAGGCCGCCGTGGTCGCTGGCAACAAAGAAGCAGCTGCAGTGCTGGGCTTTACGTCCGCCATTGCTGCTTATGGGGCTTTCTTTATTCCCAAGTCGTTCGGCACCTCGATTGCTGCCACGGGTAGCGCTGAGTTTGCCCTTTACAGCTTCATCATCTTTTACGTCACCTGCATCGCAATTACCTGGTTGTTTTACAGCCGGCGTCATGCACCGATGCCCTGCTAATTCGCATTAAAGGAAACGATATGAGCCACTTCATTGATAAGCTGAAATTCCTCAGTGCAGATAAAGAGGAGTTTTCAGAAGGCCACGGTCAAACGACCACTGAAAACCGCACATGGGAAGACGCCTACAGAAAGCGCTGGCAGCACGACAAGATCGTCCGTTCGACACACGGGACCAACTGTACGGGTTCGTGTTCGTGGAAGATCTATGTCAAGGGTGGCATTGTTACCTGGGAAACCCAGCAGACAGACTACCCGCGCACCCGCCCGGATATGCCGAACCACGAACCACGTGGTTGTGCTCGTGGCGCTTCGTATTCCTGGTATCTGTATAGCGCCAATCGTGTGAAGCACCCGATGGTGCGTTCGTCGCTGCTGAAGGCGTGGCGCAAGCACCGTCAGACGCTGTCGCCTGTCGCTGCCTGGGAAGCTGTTGTCTCCGATCCCAAGACGGTCAAGCGTTATCAGAGTGAACGCGGCAAGGGTGGTTTCCTGCGTACCAACTGGGATGAAGTGAATGACATGGTGGCGGCCGCCAATATTTATACGGCCGCCAAATATGGTCCTGACCGGGTGATTGGCTTTTCACCGATTCCTGCCATGTCGATGGTCAGCTACGCGGCGGGTAGCCGTTATCTGTCGCTGATCGGTGGCGTCTGTATGAGCTTCTATGACTGGTACTGCGATCTGCCGCCGGCCAGCCCGCAAACCTGGGGTGAACAGACCGACGTGCCCGAATCGGCTGACTGGTATAACTCCAGCTATATCATGATGTGGGGTTCCAACGTACCGCAAACGCGGACGCCGGATGCGCACTTCATGGCGGAAGTTCGTTATAAGGGTGCCAAGGTTGTTTCGGTCTTCCCGGATTACTCCGAAGGCGCCAAGTTTGGCGACATGTGGCTGCACCCAAAGCAGGGTACCGATGCCGCACTGGCCATGGCTATGGGCCACGTGATCCTCAAGGAATTCCACGTAGCGGGGAAGAGTGACTACTTCGACAACTACTGCCGTCAGTACACCGATATGCCGAATCTGGTGTGCATGGTTGAAAAAGACGGTGCTTATGTGCCGGATCGTTATGTCCGTGCGGCCGATCTGGTCGGTGCGCTTGGCGAAGCCAATAACCCGGACTGGAAGACGCTGGTCATTGACGAAACCAGCGATGCGCTGACCGTACCAGTCGGTTCGATTGGCTTCCGCTGGGGCCAGGAAAAAGATGGTGCACCGACGGCCGACAAGGGTAAGTGGAATCTGAAAGAGGAAACCAGCGACGGCCGTCAGATCAAGCCGCGTCTGTCACTGGTTCAGAAGCACGATGCCGTGGTTGAAGCCGCCTTCCCGTACTTCGGCAACATCGAGCACGAACACTTCAACAGCACGTCACACAGCGACGTACTGAAACGCCGCGTGCCGGTGCGTAAGATCCAGACCGCCAACGGCGAAATGCTGGTGGCGACCGTGTATGACCTGTATGTGGCCAACTACGGTGTCGATCAGGGTCTGGGCGGCGACAATGTCGCCACGAGCTACGACGATGACATTCCGTATACCCCGGCCTGGCAGGAGAAGATCACCGGTGTGCCACGTGATCAGGTCACGCAAGTGGCTCGTGAGTTTGCACAGAACGCACACGACACCCATGGCAAGTCGATGGTCATCATTGGCGCTGCCATGAACCACTGGTATCACATGGACATGAATTACCGGTCCATCATGAACATGCTGATCATGTGTGGCTGTATCGGCCAGAGCGGTGGTGGCTGGGCACACTATGTGGGCCAGGAAAAGCTGCGTCCTCAGACCGGCTGGACCGCGCTGGCATTTGCGCTGGACTGGAACCGTCCGCCGCGTCACATGAACAGTACCTCGTTCTTCTACGCGCATACCGATCAGTGGCGCTACGAAACCCTGCGCGTGGCCGATCTGCTGTCACCGCTGGCCGACAAGAACAAGTTCAGCGGCAGCCTGATCGACTTTAACGCCCGTTCGGAACGCATGGGCTGGTTGCCATCGGCACCGCAGCTGGAACGTAACCCGTTGGAACTGTCGCGCGAAGCCATCGCCAAGGGCATCGACCCCAAAGAGTATGTGGTCAACCAGTTGAAGTCCGGCGAGCTGAAGTTCTCCTGTGATGATCCGGATAATCCCAAAAACTTCCCGCGCAATATGTTTGTGTGGCGTTCGAATCTGCTGGGTTCGTCGGGCAAGGGGCACGAATACTTCCTCAAACATCTGCTCGGCACTACCAACGGGGTGCAGGGTAAGGATCTGGGGCAGACCGGCGATGTCAAACCGCAAGATGTGGTCTGGCATGATCAGGCGCCGGAAGGCAAGCTGGATCTGCTGGTGACGCTGGACTTCCGTATGTCGACCACCTGTCTGTATTCCGACATCGTGCTGCCTACGGCGACCTGGTACGAGAAGAATGACCTCAATACCTCGGACATGCACCCGTTCATCCACCCGTTGTCGAAGGCAGTGGATCCGGCCTGGGAAGCCCGTAGTGACTGGGAAATCTACAAAGGTTTCGCCAAGCGCTTCTCCGAGCTGTCGGATGGCTATCTGGGTGTCGAGAAAGACGTCGTTGCCGTGCCGATTCTGCACGATACCGCTGGCGAAATTGCCCAGCCGTATGATGCCAAGGACTGGAAGAAGGGCGAATGCGAAGCGATTCCGGGTAAGACGATGCCGAACTTCGTGGTCGTCGAACGCAACTACAGCCAGATTCACGACAAGTTCACCTCGCTCGGCCCGCTGCTGGACAAGCTGGGTAACGGTGGCAAGGGCATCAACTGGAACACCCAGCATGAAGTGAAGCTGCTCGGCGAACTGAATTACAAGGTTCGCAATGAGGGCGTGGCGCAGGGTCGTCCGAATATCGACACCGATATCGACGCAACTGAAGTTGTGCTGACGCTGGCACCAGAAACCAACGGGGAAGTTGCCGTCAAGGCCTGGTCGGCGCTGTCCGAGTTCACCGGCATCGATCACCGCCATCTGGCGCTGACCCGTGAGGACGAGAAGATCCGTTACCGCGATATTCAGGCGCAACCGCGCAAGATTATCTCCAGCCCGACCTGGAGCGGTATCGAATCCGAGCACGTCAGCTACAACGCCGGCTATACCAACGTGCATGAGCTGATCCCCTGGCGTACGCTCACCGGTCGCCAGCAGCTGTATCAGGATCACGAATGGATGCGCGCCTTCGGCGAAGGCTTCTGTTCGTACAAGCCGCCGGTTGATCTGCGTAGCCACCAGCAGGTGATGAACAAGAAGCCCAATGGCAACAAGGAAATTGCACTCAACTTCATCACGCCGCACCAGAAGTGGGGTATCCATAGTACCTACACCGACAACCTGATCATGCTGACGCTGTCGCGCGGCGGCCCGATTGTCTGGCTGTCGGAAGTGGACGCCCAGAAGGTCGGCATCGAGGATAACGACTGGATCGAAGCCTTCAACAGCAATGGTGCGCTCTGTGCCCGTGCCGTGGTCAGCCAGCGTGTGCCGGAAGGCATGGTGATGATGTATCACGCGCAGGAGAAGATCGTGAACGTGCCGGGTTCGGAAGTGACTCAGACGCGCGGCGGTATCCACAACTCCGTGACGCGCGCCGTGTTGAAACCGACGCACATGATCGGTGGTTATGCCCAGCTGAGCTACGGCTTTAATTACTACGGAACGGTCGGTTCCAACCGCGATGAATTCGTGGTGGTCCGCAAGATGAACAAGGTGGACTGGATGGACGGTCCTGCTCAACCGGCGATGGAGGCCTGATCATGAAAGTTCGTGCACAAATTGGCATGGTGCTCAATCTGGACAAGTGTATCGGCTGCCATACCTGTTCGGTTACTTGTAAAAACGTTTGGACAACTCGTGAGGGTGTCGAATACGCCTGGTTCAACAACGTTGAAACCAAGCCGGGCGTCGGTTTCCCGCGCAATTGGGAAGACCAGCAGGAATGGAACGGTGGCTGGGAGCGCAAGTCGAACGGCAAGATCCAGTTGAAGATGGGTTCGAAGCTCAAGGTGCTGTCGAAGATCTTCGCCAACCCGGATCTGCCCCAGATTGACGACTACTACGAGCCGTTCACCTTCGACTACGAGCATCTGCAGAACGCCCCGTTGTCGAAGGCCGCACCGGTGGCCCGCCCGCGTTCGCTGATTACCGGCGAGCGCATGGAAAAGATCAAGGGCGGCCCGAACTGGGAAGAAATTCTCGGTACCGAGTTCAGCAAGCGCTCGAAGGACTATAACTTCGAAGATGTCCAGAAAGAGATGTACGGACAATTCGAAAACACCTTCATGATGTACTTGCCACGTCTGTGTGAACACTGCCTTAATCCGGCCTGTGTGGCGGCATGCCCGGCAGGTTCGATCTACAAACGCGAAGAAGACGGTGTCGTTCTGATCGATCAGGACAAGTGCCGTGGCTGGCGCATGTGTGTATCGGCTTGCCCGTACAAGAAGATCTATTACAACTGGAAGAGCGGTAAATCCGAGAAATGTATTCTCTGCTACCCGCGTCTGGAATCGGGTCAGCCGACCGTGTGCTCGGAGACCTGCGTGGGGCGTATCCGCTACCTCGGTGTGCTGCTGTATGACGCTGACCGTATCGAAGAAGCCGCCTCGGTGGAGAACGAACAGGATCTCTATCATCAGCAACTGAGCATGTTCCTGGATCCGAACGATCCGGAAGTCCGTGCCGCAGCGCTGCGTGACGGTGTGCCGCAAGCCTGGATTGACTCGGCTGCGCAGTCACCGGTGTACAAGATGGCGATCGACTGGAAGATCGCCTTCCCGCTGCATCCGGAATACCGCACGCTGCCGATGGTCTGGTACGTGCCGCCGCTGTCGCCGATCAACACCGCGATGGAAAAGGGGCAAATCCAGATGAAGGGTGTGCTGCCGGACGTCGAATCACTGCGTATCCCGGTCAAGTATCTGGCGCATCTGCTCACTGCAGGTGAAGAGAAGCCGGTGCACGATGCACTGAACCGCATGCTCGCCATGCGCCGCTTCATGCGTGACCGTCACGTTGCCAAGTTCGACAACCAGGCGGTGCTGGAGCAGGCCGGTCTGAATGTCGCCGAGGTCGAAGACATGTACCGCTATCTGGCGATCGCCAACTACGAAGACCGTTTCGTGATTCCGACCACCCACCGTGAGTATGCCGAGAACGCCTTCGATATGAAGGGTTCCTGTGGCTTCTCGTTCGGTAACGGTTGCTCGGACGGCGATTCGGAAACCAGCCTGTTCGGTCGCAAGAACGGCGAGCGTGTCATTCCCATCCACGAGGTGAAATGATGCAACCGAAGACTTTAAAAGCCATATCGCTGTTACTGCACTATCCGGATCAGGATCTGCTGGATCACCTGACGGAAGTGCAGGCCGTGACGGATGCCGAGTCGGACATCAAGCGTGGCCGCTTGGATGCGCTGTATCAGCATCTGGCACAGGGTGATCTGTACCTGCACGAAGAGAACTATGTGGCGCTGTTCGACCGTGGCCGCGGCACCTCGTTGTATCTCTTCGAACATGTGCACGGCGAGTCGCGTGACCGCGGTCAGGCAATGGTGGATCTGCTCACCATGTACGGCGAATCGGGTTTTGATCTGCCGCCAGGCGAACTGCCGGATTATCTGCCGGTCTTTCTGGAATACCTCTCTCAACTTGACGCCGCAAAGGCGAAGCAGTTGCTGATGGAGGTCACCCATCTGGTACGCAATATCGGCGAAAACCTGGCCAAGCGCGGCAGTCACTATTATTTGTTGTGTTCGGCACTACTGGAAATGGCCGGTGAGAAGCCCATCGACATTGAGTTCGTTCCGATGGACTTCAGTACCGAGCAGGAAGACTACGACAAGCTCGACAAGGTCTGGGCCGAAGCGCCCGTGACCTTCGGTGGCGGCTGTTCGACGCCGGACTATGGTTCGGGCAAAGAAGAATCGGTCGTGCAATTCATGCCACATGCCGGTAGCCAGAAAGCATCGGCTGTTGAAACTCTGGGAGCGTAACCATGGACTATCTGAATAATCTCCTGTTTGACATCTACCCCTATGTGGCGCTATCGATATTCCTTCTGGGTAGCCTGATCCGTTATGACCGTGATCAGTACACCTGGAAGGCGGATTCGTCGCAACTGCTGCGTCGCGGGCAACTGCGTCTGGGTAGCAATCTGTTCCATATCGGCATTATCGGTCTGTTCTTCGGCCACTTTGCCGGCCTGTTGACGCCTAAGGATCTGTATCATGCTCTGGGCCTTTCGACCGAGAACAAGCAGTTGCTGGCGATGGTAGCCGGTGGTGTGATGGGGTCGATGGCCATGGTTGGCGTACTGCTGTTGCTACACCGCCGTCTGTTCGATCCGCGAATCCGAAAGACCTGTACGGGTATGGATATTTTCATCCTGCTTTGGGTTTTCGTGACGCTGGCGCTGGGCCTGCTGACTATTCCGTTCTCTGCGGGCCATATGGACGGTAGTGTCATGATTCTTCTGGCCGGCTGGGCACAATCGATCGTGACTTTTCAGCCGGGGGCCTCGGAATATCTGACGACAGTCTCATGGGCGTACAAAATTCACATTCTGTTCGGGATGACGCTGTTCTTGTTGTTCCCATTTACCCGTTTGGTCCATGTCTGGAGTGGTTTCGGCTCGGTCAGTTACCTGTTCCGTCCTCATCAGGTAGTCAGAAAGCGTCGCTGATCGTTTGCGCGAAAGCATGAAGCAGGGCGCGGACAGTTTGTTCGCGCCCTGATGCATTGGGCAGGTACTATCGGTAATGAGCCATTCAGTCATTGGAGGTCAAAATGGGGTCGTGGGGATGTCCGCACGAAATAAACGGCGTCTGCAGCAAAGTGAATAACCTAGCCTGTGATCCGGGGATGAAAGGCTGTGTGCTGGCCGGGAAATACGTTTTTGCCAATGATGATGCCAAGAATGAACGCCTGCGTGCCAAACGTGCGCGGATGCAGAAGACGACATCGGATGACGCAGTACCCCCGGCTGCGGCGCCTGATACGCTATAGCGACGGTATTCTTTGCGCTCTGAAACCTCGAATGACCTGAATCACCAGGCATAGCAGGAAGCTTAAAACGGCCAGTGCGTTGATGAGGGCGCCTGCCTCCCGAAGCACTGTATGAGAGAGCAGGGCGGCACCGAAGCGAAGGCTCATCCCTATCTGAATCAGCAGCCACGGTAGATAAAAGAGCGCCGAGAACGGAATAGCGATTCGCATGACTGCAGGGAAGATAACAGGTGCGTGACCAATCACCATGGCAAAGATGAAGCCAAGGGCAATGGCGTGAATACCGGCATCGCGCTCAAACAGACCTAAATCAGGCAGGTGGGTTAGCAAGACGCCACCAACCAGGAGCCAGGCATAACCGCTGAGCAGGCAGATGGCCAGAAAGCGTGTGACGCCTTGCTGACGGATGGTGCGTTTGGCGACATCGAAATTCAACAACCAGAGCGCCAGTAGGGCGTAACCCCAGCCGAGCCAGGCATTATCGTCAAACACGCTGAGCGCCGAACATACTGTGCCGATAAGAATGACGCCAATAATCAGAATAAATAGTACCTTGGCATAGGGCCGTGGCGGCAGGAATCGTGTCAGCTCAAGTCGTTCAGCCGCAATCGTCAGGATCAGGAAACTGAGTCCGAAGGGAATGCTGATCCACGAAGACCCGTTGACTACCCAGGCGACATTGCCCATCAGCCACAGCATCGCGCCGAGCAGCAAAATCCATGCGTGCAGAGCAGGTTGTTTCAGTGTAAGCAGCGTGCTCGCACTGCAAAAGATGGCACTCGCCAGAACAAAGAAGAACGGTGACAGCGACGCAGTGGTGTCGGATAGAAGCAACAATCCGCCCAGTGCGCTGAGCATCGGGGCGAGAAAGGCCCATCGTTGATTGCTGGCAACGGCGCGTTCCAGACCAATGACCGTGCCGAAGAATCCTGAGATCATCAAAATGCTATGCCAGGCGCTGCGTGTTGCCAGCAGTTCGGTCATGTCGATACCGGCGCGCGTCAGTCCAGTCAAAACGCCGATCGCCAGACAGAGGATTGCTGGTAGCAGAAGCGGCAATCGGGAGAGTAAATGCCTCGGCACCATGTTGAGCTACCCGCTATCACCAGCCGAATTGGCGGCGGGCAGCATCAGACATCATAGACGGTTCCCAGGGTGGGTCATAGGTAAGTTCAATGTTGATACACAGTGTTGCCGAGTATTTCCGGACGAGTGTCGCTCTGATCTCGTCGGTCAGCATGGCGCCGACCGGACAGGCGGGGGATGTGGTGGTCATGTGGATATGAATCTGACCAGGCGCAATCAGAATCTCGTAGATCAGACCCATGTCGAGGATGTTGATGCCGGTTTCCGGGTCGATAATCCCGGTCAGCAACGTTCGGATGTCCTGCTCAGTCGGCGGTGGGTTGAACGATGCAGGTTGAGTCGGTCGCGCCGTCATGGTCGTCAGCTGTTCTGTTGATGATTGCGCCGTAACTGCTCAATGGCGTTGGCATAGGTCGGCGCGATGGCATTGATACTGTGCATGGAGATATTGAGGTTTCTGACCAGGCCGTCTTCCAGTCCAAAAATGAGGCCGTGCACGAAAAGTTCCTGACCACGTGACCATGCATCGTAAAGCACGGTGGAGTGCACGAGATTAAATGCCTGTTCAATGACATTCAGTTCGCACAGAAGATCATGCCGCCTGTTGGGTGGTGCCGCTTCGAGCAGCGCTGCATGTTTCTGTTTCACGTCATGGATGTGACGCAGCCAGTTGTCAGCCAAGCCGATGCGCATATTGTCCAGAGCGGCCTTGACGCCGCCGCAGCCATAATGGCCCACGACCAGGATCTGCTTGACCCGTAAGACCTGAACGGCGAACTGAACCACTGACAGGCAATTCAGGTCACTGTGCGCAACCACATTCGCGACATTACGGTGGACGAATACCTCGCCCGGCTCCAGGCCCATAATCTGATTGGCCGGGACACGTGAATCCGAGCACCCGATCCACAGGTACTCCGGCTGCTGTGCTGTAGCCATACGATCAAAAAAATCAGGGTCTTTTTCCAGCAAACGTTGAGACCAGGCTCTATTCTGCTTAAACAGTCGGTCCAGGGTTTGCACGTTGCGCATCCAGAGGTCTGATAGTCAATCTGGCAATCATAGGCGACATCCCGTGTCATGGGGATACCGCTTTGGTGGTATGCCGATGTAGGAGGATTTCATGGCAGTGTCATGACGAAGCCGTATTTGTGACGGATAATAGCGGCATGAGTAAAGCCACACTGTATTTTTTGACGGCGGAAGACCCGCAACCCTTGGAATTTGTGCGGGGTTTTTTCCGCGAATACCTGGCCGGCCTCGGTGTCGATACGAGTTTCCAGGATATCGACAAGGAAATGGCGGAGCTGCCGGGTGATTACGCTGCGCCGCGCGGTGCGCTGATTTATGCTGAATTGGACGGCAGGCCCGCAGGCTGTGTCGGTGTCCGTCCGTTATCGGAAACGATTTGCGAACTCAAGCGGCTTTATGTCTCGCCGGAGTTTCGTGGTCATGGGGTAGGGCATGAACTGGTCATTCACGCCATCCAGACCGCGCGCAAGTTCGGTTATCTCAAAATCATGCTCGATACCATTCCGAGCATGCGCATCGCCATCAAGCTCTATCGTGAGTTGGGCTTTCAGGAGGCGCCAGCCTATTATCAGGCGCCTGCTGAAGGCACGCAATTCTTGGCGCTGGACCTGGAAAACTGGACAGACAATGATGGTCATAACGACGAGCTGAGCCATCTGTTCGACTTTAATGCGGCTTGGGCCCGGCAGATGACTCAGGTTGACCCGGAATATTTTGAGAAACTCTCCAAACTGCAATTGCCCGAGTACCTGTGGATCGGGTGCTCGGATTCGCGTGTCCCGGCCAACCAGATCGTCGGCCTTTTGCCTGGTGAAGTATTCGTACATCGCAATATCGCCAATCTGGTGATTCATACGGATCTTAATTGCCTATCGGTGACGCAGTTTGCCATTGACGTGCTCAAGGTCAAGCACATCATGGTGGTAGGGCATTATGGCTGTGGCGGCATTGGTGCGGCACTGACGCAGACGCGCGTCGGCCTGGCAGATCTCTGGCTGCAGCATATTCAGGATGTACATGCCAAGTATCGGCCGCATCTCGATGCACTACCCGAGCACGCGCGACATGACAAGCTCTGCGAACTCAATGTCATCGAACAGGTCATGAATCTGTGCAGTTCGGTGGTCGTACGGGATGCCTGGCAGCGTGGTCAGAAATTCACCATTCACGGCTGGATTTACAGCCTGAACGATGGCAGTTTGCATAACCTCGGTATTACAGTCAGTGCGGAAGACAACCCGGCGACGGTGTGCGCGAAGGCATTGCGATCATTGGGCGTTCATTAAGAAAAACGCGGGGTGGGGGGTTATTCGCGTTGTGCCACAGTGCGGGCCTGAATGTACGCTTCGCACTCAGTTTGAGCCAACGGTTTACTGAACAGATAGCCCTGGAAGAGGGTGCAGCCCATGGTCACCAGCGTCTCGTGTTGCGCCGTTGTTTCGACACCTTCCGCCAGCGTATGGTATTTGAGGGAACGGGCCAGCCTGATAATGAACTCCACAACCGCAAAGCTGCGTTCGTCGTTCATCATGTCTCGGACAAAACTCTGATCGATCTTTAACTGGTCCACGCTGAAGCGGCGCATATAGGAGAGTGAGGAATTTCCGGTGCCAAAATCATCGATCGCGACCTTGATGCCCTGGCGATGCAGTGCCGTGATCGTTTGCTGATTCTGTTCTGATTCGGCGATCAGGGTCCCCTCCGTCAGTTCGATCATCAGCTGTTCCGGCTGCACGCCATGTGTCGCCATGTGGGTGGTAACGTCATCGATAAAGCTCTTGCTGCTGAAAAACTCGCCGCTGACGTTGACCGAGATCGGTACCTGCTTCAAGACCGGGTCTGATTGCCAGGCACCTGCAGTACGGCAGACACGATTCAGCACCCAGCGGTCGATGTCGGCAATGATATGCAGTGATTCAGCCAACGGAATAAAAACAGCCGGCGAAACCTGACCCAGTACGTCATCCTGCCAGCGAATGAGGGCTTCGACACCCGCGACGCGTCCTTGTGCGTCGATCTGGGGTTGGTACACCTGCTCGAAACGGTCATTCCGTAACGCGTTGAGCAAACGGTCAGCCAGTTCAGCGCGTCTTTCCAGTGCTTTGCGTACCTGTTCGTCAAAGAAATGGATGCCGCCGCGTTGACTGTGCTTGGCTTCGTACATGGCGGCATCGACCTCCTTGTGCAGCGTGTCTAGCGTGTTTGATAAACCTGGGCCGAACAGCGTCACACTGACGCTTGCGGTCAGATGGATGGTATGGTCGTGAATGAGATAGGGTGCGGTGATTCGATCCAGCAGACGATTGCCAAACCGGTTGGCGGCCTCAATCGCCGCTTCGATGGATATTGCTTCGGTTTCGTGAACGGCAATAAACTCGTCGCCACCGAGACGAGCGACGTAGCAGTCGTGCATGGATGCATCACAGAGCCGTCCGGCCAGAGCGACCAGAAGCTGGTCACCAACATCATGGCCGAGCCGCTCATTAATGAGTTTCAACCCATCGAGATTGACCAGAAAAAGGGCACCATATTGCCCCTGTCTGGATGCTTCATGGAGCGAGCGATTGAGCTGCTGGCGCAGGGCATTTCGATTGGGAAGATTGGTCAGCGTGTCCACAAAAGCCAGTCGGCGGATCTCGCGCTCACGGTCGGTGAGTGTCACATGCAGGCGCTCACTTTCTGCTTCTGCATGTGTTTTTGACAAGCGTAGGTTGTGCAGATACTTGATCAGTTGATAACTTAAGCCAAACACCGCCAGTCCCGACAGCATCATCATGATGGCGAAGACGACTTGTTCGTGCTGAATGATGAGCAATTCAGGCAACCCCTGGTAACTATGCAGAACGAGCCCGCCAACAGGCATGCTGCGATCAGCCATCAGCACGGGATAGGGGAGATCATGGACGCGACGCAACGGTGAGTCCGGGTTACTGTTCCAGGCGGAGATTTGGAGTATCGGAAAATCTGCTTGCCTGTACAGTCTTAAGCGTTCTTCCTCGCTCAGCTCAAGAAACCCTGGATTGTCTAGCCGTTTGTTTAACAAGACGGGGTTGCTGGACAATACGATGACGCCGTTGTTATCAGTCAGAAATGCGCTGTAGGGTGAGAGTAGCGCCTGGAGGCGCGTAATATCGGCCTTGATGGCGAAGACCCCAACGATCTCAGTCTTGACGCGGATCGGTGCGGCGTAGAAGAAACCCGGAATATTCGTCGTACGCCCGACGGCATACTGTTGGGTGTTGTCACCGGCAAGCGCTTTTTGATAATACTTGCGATCTTGATAGCGTATGCCAATGGTCGAGGCCGGAGCCTCACTGTTACTGGCTGCGATGGAGTAACCGTCTGCGTTGAGAATGAATGCCAAATCAAGATGATGCGATGTCGCCAGCTCGGCGAGTTGCATATTCAATAGCTGAAGATCCGGTCGGCTGAGCCAGTAAGCTTTGCGATCGGCACGATCATGTGGTGCCGTCGGGTCACCGCTGTAACGTGCTGCGGCCTGTGTAACGGTCGGCAACTGTCCGGCAAGCACGGGGATGGCGGCGAGGAAATTCAGCCGCTCGTTAAATGCCTGAAAAGCAGCCAACGAACTGCTCTCCAACGACTCCTGACTGGTGGACAGCAGCGTTTCAGTCTTGTGGCTGGCGTACCAGGTTGCACCCATCCACGAAGCCAGCGCCCAGCAGCCAGTGAGGACAGCGAGTATCAGATACCTGATGGATTTCACGCGACGATCTCGAAGGAGTGAGTGTTTCCATCATAGACCAAACCTTACGCACCGTCACGGTGCAACTCGTGAGTTGATCGTCCTTGATCGACGAGACTGGAGACTGTTTTCGTGCTTTAATGAAAATTGATCTAAGCGAATACGGTTAGCCATCATGAGTTTTGAAACGCAGCGAGCGCGCTTCCGACGGATACTCCGGGATATGTGGGGCTGGCTGCTGTTTGGTCTGATCGTCTTGATCACGGTACTGATCTGGCTGCACGTTCGTAGCACCATTGAAGATAATGCGCGCACGCGCTTTGACGAACTGGCTGTGGTCGAGCGTGATCGTCTGCTGGATCGAATGCGGGATTATGAGCAGGTGCTGCTGGGTGCGGCAGGCCTGTTTAATGCCAGTACCGATGTTGGTCGTGATGAGTGGCGACGGTATGTCGAGGCGTTGCGTTTGCATTTGACGCTGCCGGGAATTCAGGGTGTTGGCTACACCGAAATCGTGCCGGCGAGGGATAAGAAAGCGCATGAGGCACGGATTCGTGCGCAAGGTTTTCCCAATTACGCCATCTCGCCGCCAGGCGTGCGCGACGTTTACAGCAGCATTATCTATCTGGAACCGTTTTCCGGTAGAAATCTGCGCGCCTTTGGTTATGATATGTACGCCGAGCCGGTACGCCATGCGGCCATGCAACGTGCTGCCGATACCCAGAACCCGGCCTGGAGCGGGAAAGTTCAGTTGGTCCAGGAGGATAACCTCGGGAAACCACAGCCCGGCTTTCTGGCTTATGTCCCTATCTATGACAAGGGTCGGCCTTTGCGCACTATTGAAGAACGGCGGGTGGCGCTACGCGGGTTTGTTTATAGTCCGTTTCGCGCCCAGGATATGCTGAGTCAGTTGTACCAAGATCCGAAACGTCTATTTGAACTACAACTCTATGATGGCCCGGCGGCACCCGGAAACCTGTTGTATGAAACAGCAGAACCATTGGCGGATGCCCGGTTTGTGCGGGAGTTACCTGTGGATATTGGCGGTGTGCGCTGGACTGCGCGCTTTTCCAGTAATGCCAATTTTTATCAGGCCGAATTCACGCGTCTACCGTTGATTTTGTTTTTGACCACGCTTCTTCTAGAAAGCCTGTTGTTCCTCACGTTCTGGATGGATCGGCGCCAGCGGCGGCGTATTGAAATCACAGCGGGGGCTTTGGAGCGGGTCAATCGGGAAATGAGCCTCATGGCGACACTGACCCAGCTTCTGCAGAACTGCAATCGCGAAGAGGAGGCATTTCCCATTTTGAACCGGATGCTGGGGGAATTATTCCCCGGCTTGCGCGGGGCCTGCTATCTCCTCAATCATTCGGAAACCCAGTTGGATCGGGTCAGCACTTGGGGTGGGCTGGATACACAACATCAGCCACCGGAATTTTTTACCCCGGATCAGTGCTGGGCTTACCGTCGTGGGCAGAAACACCACGTTGCACACGAAGACCAGGAGGTTCGCTGCGGGCATGTCGTGCCTGGTATTGGCGAATATGCGTGTATTCCGATGCAGGCGCAAGGTAAAACCATCGGCGATCTTTATCTGGAGCAACCGCTGACCAACAAGCTGACGGCGAACGTATTCAGTCATAGCGTCGAGCTGCTTGGCTCGGTGGCTGATACGCTCAGTCTGGCACTGTCCAGCCTGCGTCTCAGAAACTCGTTACGTGATCTGTCTATTCGTGATGCGCTGACCGGGCTCTACAATCGCCGCTATATGGAAGAAAGCCTGGAGCGGGAAATTGATCGTGCGCGCCGACAGAGCCACGAGATTGCCGTCGTCATGCTGGATGTCGATCACTTCAAATCACTGAACGATACCTATGGGCATGAAGCGGGCGATGCCATGCTGAAACATATTGCCGATCAAATGAAGCATTTCCGGAGTGGTAGCGATGTCGTTTGTCGCTTTGGCGGTGAAGAGTTCGTATTGATTCTACCGAGCATGGATTCGAGTATTCTGCGCGAACGGCTTGAGGCGCTGCGTGCCAGCATCGAGCAGATGCGGGTTAATTTTGAAGGGCGCATTCTGCCAACGACCACGGTGTCGATGGGCGTTGTTCGCTTTCCGACAGATAGTGCAGACCCGGCTGAACTGATCCGATTGGCCGATGTTGCGCTGTATCGTGCCAAGCAGGATGGTCGCAACCGGATCGAGTGGACGGGATCAATATGATTTACTAGCACCAGATTAGAGCGTAGGTATACGCCTCTCAGGCTGAAAAGACGAGCGCTAATATGGCGAGTTAGGAGCGGTAACCGTCAAGCTCAGAGCAGTTGTTCGCCCAGCCACCAGGCGGCTGCTGCAATCAGTGCGCTGCACGGAATGGTCAGAATCCAGGCCCAGACGATATTGCCAGCCACACCCCAGCGCACACGACGGGCGCCGCGCGTTGAGCCAACCCCGGCGATGGCGCCTGTAATGGTATGCGTGGTCGAGACGGGAACGCCCAGCGCCGTGGCAAAGAACAGGGTGATGGCGCCAGCGCTGTTGGCGCAGAAGCCGCGCGCCTGATTCAGCTTGGTGATGCGGTTACCCATGGTTTTCACGATACGCCAGCCGCCGAACATGGTGCCCAGACCCATGGCGGTGTAGCAGGCCAGAACGACCCATGCCGGGATGGATTCATGTGGGCTGGAGTAGTTTGCGGCGATCAGCAGCATCCAGATGATACCGATAGTCTTCTGGGCATCGTTGCCGCCGTGGCCAAGGCTGTAACCAGCTGCCGATAGCAGTTGCAGGCGGCGAAAGTGTTTATCGACTTTGCTGGGTGACATATTTCGGCACAGCCACGATACCGTCACCATCATCAGGCTGCCGATCGTGAAACCGAGGAAGGGCGCAATGAAAATGAAAGCGATGATTTTGAGCACGCCCGCAGTGATCAGGCTGCCAAAGCCGGCCTTGGCCACGGCAGCGCCGACCAGTCCGCCGACCAGAGCATGTGAGGAGGATGAGGGAATCCCGTAGTACCAGGTTAGAACATTCCAGGCGATGGCGCCGACCAGGGCGCCAAACACGATATAGTGATCCACGATGCTTGGATCAATGGTGCCTTTGCCGATGGTGCCCGCCACCTTGAGTTCAAACAGAAAGTAGGCGAGAAAGTTGAAGCCCGCTGCCCACAATACCGCCTGATGCGGTTTGAGCACGCGGGTTGAAACGATGGTCGCGATCGAGTTGGCTGCATCGTGAAAGCCGTTCATGAAATCGAACAGCAGGGCGACGATGACCAGGGTGATAATCACCCCCAGACTCATTTGCAGATTATCCATGATCGATGAGGTCAGGTTGAATCGAGCGTGGGATCAGGAGTTTTCGAGGACGATCGCCTCGACCGTACCAGCCACATCCTTACAACGGTCCGTCACGGATTCGAGAATCTCATAAACTTCCTTGAGCTTGATGACCTGGCGCACATCCGGTTCTTCGCGGAACAGCTTGGACATCAGTTCGTGATGCAAGCGATCGGCGTCTGCTTCCAGTTGATCAATTTCATGGCAGATCGTCAGAATATGCGGGCCGTTCTGCATACTGTCCAGCAGTTTGACGACGGCGGCGATGTGGTTGCAGCTACGGGCGGTCACTTCCGCCAGTGCGACGGCCTCCTGCGGGATCTGCTGAATGTCATACAGGGCGACTGATTCGGAGACATCCTGAATGATGTCGAGAATATCGTCCATACCGCAGATCAGTTCGTGGATCTCGTCACGATCAAAGGGGGTGATGAATGATTTATGCAGTTGCGCCAGCGTCTCGTGGGTGACCTTGTCGGCTTCGCGCTCCAGTCGGTCGATCTCGTCAGCCAGACGGGACACTTCGCCGGACTGGTTGGCGAGCGCTGTGACCAGTTCGGTCAGCAAGGCACCACCCTTGGCAATCAGCGCCGCATGGGTATTGAAATGATCGAAATATTTGCCTTCTTTGGGCATCAGCTTGCCGAACATGGGTGTCCTATGCGGTATCAGTCATCAAAGACCCTATTGTAATCTGTGCGTAACAATCCGATGTGGGTCAGACGCGATAAAATATCACGATGAAATCCAGAATTCTCTTACTTCTTTGTCCTTTGCTGATGTTGTCCGGCTGCGCAATGACGCAGAAACCGGCGGCGGTTTCCGATACTGTGAGCGCGGATGCTGCATCTGTCCCCGTTGCGCCTATCGAATCGGTGCCTGCGCCACGCCGCGTTCCGTCACCGGTCGTACACAGTGCGCCGACATCCGTGTCTGCCGATGCGTTATCGCTCGATAAACTGCCGACGTTGGCCAGAATACGCCAGAAAAATCCGGCCGGGCTGAAAGCCTATCTGGGTCGGACGTTGCACGGGCAGGGCAAATTCGTGAAGACCGCCAAGGGTAACCCCAATGCGCTGGTGGCTGACGTACGCGTCAGCGGCGTGGGTGAAATATCGCTCTGGTGTCGTAATGTGCTGGGTGTCGCGATGCCGACAGCGGGTAAAGCCGCAGGCTTTGAAGGCACGCTGACGGGTGAGGTCTATACCTCCGAAGACTTCAGCAACGATGTCTATCTGAAAGACTGCCGGTTCCGCGACTGAGATCATACGGGGTAAAACCAGCGGCACGGGTGCCAGCCTGCAGGCTGGCACCCGGCGTACAACTTAAGCTTCGGCTTTTTTGAGGATGCTGTATAGCTCATCCTTCAGATGCAGCTTTTCCTTTTTCAGGGTTTCGATTTCCTCATGGGTGCCCGATTCAATATGGGATTCCATGTTCTTGATCTTCTGATCCAGCTCGTTGTGCTTGTCGAACAGGCGAGTGAAGTGGTGATCGGTGGTCTTCAGGCGGGTGATCAACTCACGGTATTCGGGAAACATGCTAACTCCGGTAAACAAGGGAAAAGAGGCTTGTTAATGCCTACATATTTAATTTTACGCTGTTATTAGGTGTCCGACCAGCGATTCAGCGGGTGACTTGAGCGGAGCCCTTGGCCGATTGGCCATGGATGCGTCGAAAAAACGCGAATCGCTCTGGAAAATGCTGCGTCACCCAGGCAATGAGGCCGTATTTCAACACTTTACCGCCGAAGAGCGCCAGAAAAGCCTCCACGATCCGGTCATCCACGATGCCGTAGAAGATCAGCAAGGGCATCTGTGGTAGCGGCGAGGCGCCGACACCAAAGATGGCCAAGACACCGTAATCGCTGATCCAGTCAGAGGCCTCAGACCAGATTGCGCCGCCAGTCATCTGGGGAAACCAGTGATGAATCTGGTTGTAGCCCAGCAGGTGTGAAACGCCCACAATGACGGCACCGGCCAGTGCGCTGCCGAAGCTGCAGGCAAGGCTTAGGCGCAGCCAGCGGCGCGGCGACAGCATAACGGCAGTGACGATGACGGCGGACACCGGGTAGGCCGCGGTCAGCGTGCCACCGAACGAAATCAGGGCGGCAATGCCGACCAGATGATGGCCGCGATTGGCACGCTCCAGCCAGATCTGGAGTTTGTCCTCCAGTGCGGCTAAACGTTTGCCCATCAGTCGCTGCGGCCCTTGTGCTGAATCAACTCGATCTTGTAGCCGTCGGGGTCTTCAACGAAAGCAATCACCGTGTTGCCATGTTTCATCGGGCCGGCGTCTCGCACCACCTTGCCACCGGCGGCACGAATGGTATCGCAGGCGGCGTAGGCGTCATCGACTTCCAGCGCGATATGGCCGAATGCGGTGCCGAGGTCATACTGGTCAACGCCCCAGTTGTAAGTCAGCTCAATCACGGCGTGTTCCGACTCCGGGCCGTAGCCCACAAAAGCCAGCGTGAATTTCCCTTCCGGGTAGTCGTTACGGCGTAGCAGGGTCATGCCCAGAACGCGTGTATAGAAATCCAGCGACTTGTCCAGATCACCGACGCGCAGCATGGTGTGTAGTAAACGCATGAAATCGGCCTCAGGAATCAGGCGAACAGAATCAACGCCAGGATACCGCCCAGAATCACCCATTTACCGACGTAGTAAAGCGTACGGTTGCGTGATTTCAGGCCCTTAGCCCAGACGCGGCCTTTATAGACCACGCCGAAAATCTTGTTGAGCACGCCGGTCTTGTCGCCTTCGGTATTCGGCGAGGCGGCTGCGCCGACCACATAGCGGCCGAACCAGCGGTTAAAGGCCTGAATCCATGAACCGGCCAGTGGGCGTTCGACATCGCAGAAGAAAATCAGGCGATCTTTATCGGTTTCGTTTTCAGCATAGTGGATGAAGGTCTCGTCAAAGAACACACTTTCACCGTCGCGCCAGCTATAACGCTCACCGTCCACCTCGATAAAGCACCGATCGTCATTCGGCGTAGACAGCCCGAGGTGGTAACGGATCGAACCAGCGTACGGGTCGCGGTGCTTGACCAAGCGGGCGCCCGGCGGCAGATGCGTGAACATGGCGGCCTTGACGTTCGGCACCTGCTTGAGCAGCCCGACCGTGAACGGGCAGAGCTCTTCGGCCGACGGGTGTGCTGTGTCATACCACTTCAGATAAAAGCGTTTCCAACCGGTGCGGAAGAAAGAATTGAAACCCACATCGTTATACGTGTCCGAGGCCTTGATCAGCCCCATTTCCACCATCTTCAGACCTTCTTCGCGGATTTTCTCCCAATGCTCATCGAAGACCTTCATCTCCGGGAATTCCTTGGCGTCCAGGTAGGGCACGTTCGGTACCGTCGACGCACCGTAGAGCAGCACATTGATGGGCGCCAGGAATGTCGAGTGGTCGGTGATCTGACGGAAGGGGCGCAGACGCACCTTGCCGCGGAAATGTACGAAGATCGTCGATAGCACGAAAATCCAGATAATGGTCCACTTCATGGGGCAATCCTTCAGGGCGGGCCGTGGCCTGGGTGGGCCAGACGGCTAAGTATTTGACGCAAAGCACCATTATCCCCGCCAGCACCCCTGTCTGGCAAATCGGTGACCGGATTCGCTAAGAGCAGGCAGCCATATTGCAAACCCCGCACGAGAGTCGCGCTGGTAGAATTGCACCATGAACCTGGTCGAACAAGTCGCCGACACCTTCAAGTCCGATGGGCCGCTGGCGCGGCAGATTCCGGCCTTCAAATCACGCCGACAGCAGACCGAGATGGCCGAGCGTATCGCGCAAGCGATCAAAGCCGATGCCGCTTGCCTCGTTGAAGCGGGCACCGGCACGGGTAAGACTTATGCCTATCTCGTGCCCGCCATGCTTGCCGGCGGCAAGGTGGTGCTGTCCACCGGCACCAAAACGCTGCAGGATCAACTGTTCGAACGCGATATTCCCACCGTCCGCGAGGCGCTCGGGGCACCGATCCGTGTCGCACTGCTTAAGGGGCGCAGTAATTATGTCTGTCTGCATCATCTGGAGCGGGCGCATGCGGAAGGGCGTTTTCTGCAAAAAGAGGATGCGCGCCATATCCAGAATATTCTGCGTTTCTCTAAAATAACCAAGCGGGGCGACAAGGCCGAGTGCGCCGATGTACCCGAATCAGCCGCCGTCTGGCATATGGCAACCTCGACCAAAGACAACTGTCTGGGCAGCGAGTGCGCGCATTATGAAGACTGCTTTGTGGTTAAAGCCCGGCGTGAGGCACTGGAGGCCGATCTTGTCGTAGTCAACCATCACCTCTTCTTTGCCGATGTGGCGCTCAAGGAAGAAGGCATGGCCGAACTGCTGCCCAACTGCAATACCGTGATCTTTGACGAGGCGCATCAGTTACCCGAAACCGCCGGTATTTTCTTTGGCCAGCGCTTCTCCACCACGCAGGTGCTTGATCTGGCGCAGGATGTGCGCTTGTCGGCCCTGGCCGAAGCGCGGGACTGTCTGGATCTGCCAGTACAGGCAGCCGCCCTGGAGAAAGCCGCGCGCGACTTCCGTCTGACGCTGGGCAATGATGTCGTGCGCCAGCCTGCCGTGAACATTCTGGGCAAGCCCGATTTCGTCAAGGGTCTGGAAGCATTGGTCGAACGCATTGACCTGATGACCGAATTACTGCAAACGCAGGCCGGTCGTTCGCCAGATCTGGAGCGTGCCTGGCAGCGTTGCACAGCACTGGGTCAGGACCTGATGCGCTGGAAACGGGGTGCGACGAATCAGCCAATGGCGGGTAACGGGGATGGTGCGGGCGTCGCGCCGGATGAAAACGCGGGCCAGGTGCCGGGCGATTATGTCTACTGGGTTGAAACCCTGGGCCATGGCCTGCATTTACACGCCACACCGCTTTCGGTGGCTGAACCGTTTGCCAAACTCATGGCGAGCAGCCCGCGCAGCTGGGTGTTTACCTCGGCCACCCTGGCCGTGCAAGGCGATTTTACGCACTATCAGGAGGCGATGGGCCTGCATGACATTGCATCGTACTGCTGGGATAGTCCCTTTGATTATCCGAAACAGGCGATGCTCTGCTGCCCGACGGATTTGCCCGACCCGAACAGCACTGATTACACCGATCGCCTGGTTGATGCCGTATTGCCGCTGATTCAGGCGGCGCAAGGACGCACGTTTTTCCTGTGCACCTCGCTGCGTGCCATGCAGCGTGTGCGTAGTCAGTTGGAAACGCGTCTGGCGTTTCATCAGCCTGAAATCAAAATACTCTGTCAGGGCGATGCCGCCAAGAACGAACTGCTACGCCGGTTTCGTGACGAGGGCGATGCCGTGCTGGTCGGTTCGCAGAGTTTCTGGGAAGGCGTTGACGTGCCCGGTGATGCGCTATCGCTGGTCATCATTGATAAGCTGCCATTCGCCGCGCCGGACGACCCGGTGTTGTCGGCGCGCATTGATGCCTTGAACCGTCAGGGCAAGAACGCCTTCATGCATTACCAGTTGCCACATGCCGTCATCAATGTGAAGCAGGGTGCAGGCCGCCTGATTCGCAGCGAACGTGATCAGGGCGTACTGGTCATTGGTGATCCGCGGTTGGTTGGCAAAGCCTACGGCAAAAAAGTCTGGCGCAGTCTGCCGCCTATGGCGCGTACACGCGAGATTGCCGAGGCCGAAACGTTCCTGATTAATGCATTGAACGATGATGTTGCACTCGTCTGACCACCGTCATCTGCTCGAAACCACGCTGGGCGCCGGCGCGCTGGCTGAGCGGCCGCATCTGTTCTCTGCGACGCACGTGACTTTGCCTGGTGCCGCCTATGCGCAGATTACGGATTTTGTCAGCGCCGTGACCGATGTTATCTCTCGTCCGAACTATCAGGCTGCCGTTAATGAACGCGATGCGCTGGCGCTCGCAGTAATGCCACCTGGCGTTTGCCTCGCATTTGATTTTCACGTTGGATCGGCAGCGCCGCAGCTCATCGAAATCAATACCAATGCAGGCGGGTCGTTGCTCGTCACTTTGCTGGAACGTGCCTGGGGTAATCAGGCAGCCGCTGATCAAGCTGAAGCAGCACTGCTGCAGATGTTCAGGGATGAATGGGCCGCCTGGCCGTGTGGCCGACCATTGCAAACAATCGTCATCGTGGATGAAGCCCCGGAGCAGCAGTACCTCTATCCCGAGTTCGTGCGCTGGCAGAAGTTGTTTGAAGCCCATGGGATCAACACGCGCATCTGTGCGCCGGAACAACTGCGCTGCGATGAGGTGGGCGGCCTCTGGTTGGGCGATCAGGTCATCGACCTGCTGTATAACCGGCTCACCGATTTCACGCTGACCTCGGCGCCCTGTGCAGCGATTCATGCGGCCTGGTTGTGTCAGCAGGCGGGCGAGCGAACCGGCACACTGATCACGCCGCACCCGCAGGCGCACGCGCTTTGGGCCGATAAACGCAATCTGCAGTGGTTGTCCGATAGCGACGCGCTGCAGAGGTTCGGCTTGAGTGCGGCGCAGACGGAAGTGATCACCCGTTGTGTGCCGCGCACGGTCTCCGTATCTGCCGCAGAGGCAGAACATTTCTGGCAGACGCGCAAGCAATGGTTCTTCAAACCGCAGGGGGGGTTTGGCTCACGCGCTGCCTATCGCGGCGATAAACTGACCAAACGGGTCTTTGAAGAAATTCTGCAGGGCGGGTATGTGGCGCAGACCATTGCACCGCCATCCGAGATCAGGATCCCGGATCCAACCACCGGTGAAGACGCCCTGCTCAAATACGATCTGCGGGTATACGCCTACAACGGCCAGATCCAGCTACTGGCCGCGCGCCTGTACCAGGGGCAGACCACCAACTTCCGCACGCCGGGCGGGGGCTTCGCGCCGGTGCGGGTCATCTAGGCATCAGTTCTTGTTGTCCTTGATCGTCGGCGGCTGCCAGGCGGCCGGTGCCTTGGCCGAATCGGCAATCAAACGGGTCTCCAGTTCGGCCAGTACCTGCGCCAGTGCCTGCTGTTGACCGTCAATCAACGCCTGTGGCGATTTGTCTTTGAGCGGTACGCGTTTCGTGATGCGTGGCGACGAGAAGAGGAAGTTCTTCGCCGTGAAGCTGGCGCTGGCGTAAAACTGGATCGTGACGACAGCCGTCGGCGTATCGCGATAATCGCCATAGAATTCATCAATGACGCCTTGCAACTGGTACATCGGGAAGAATGCCGATGATTGCTCAATGACCATCTCAAAGGCGTTGGATTTGACCAGCCAATCGCGGGTGGCGTTGGCCACCATGTCGCGTGGATAAGTCAGGTAAACGTTGTAGAAATCCTTCTCGAA
Organism: Fluviibacter sp.; assembly: GCA_048859965.1. GTDB lineage: Bacteria > Pseudomonadota > Gammaproteobacteria > Burkholderiales > Rhodocyclaceae > Fluviibacter. The sequence goes on along the minus strand of JBLIZO010000078.1, from coordinate 7,613 downwards.
ACGGTTGTCCGAAAGGCGATAGACCAGCGACTTGCCGTCAAACGGGCTGTTGGCGCTGAAGCTCCCCATTTTGAGACGGAGGTTGATCGGTTTGGCATGGGGGGCGCCTGTGCGTTCCGGAGCAATCAGCCAGGTGGTTTGATCCGGGTTCGGTCGAGAGAGGCTGCAGGCGGTGAGCAGGCTGGCGCACAGGAGCAACGCCGTAGCGGTTCGAATTCGAAAGAGTCGCATGGTCAGAGTCTCAGGGAGTCACTTTTTTAGGAGGTTCGCCGAGCAGCATCCAGGAGGGGTACTGACTGGCCTTTTGTGAAAGATCATTGACGTTGTCCGTGATCTGGCGCACGTTGTCGGCAGACACCGTCAGATCACCCTGCATCGAAGTCAAGGTCTGGCGCAGCACGATAATCGAGGCGGTGAGTTGCTCCACCATCGTGCTTAACTCCTGGTTGCTCGTGGCGTGATTGAGCTTCGTCAACAGTTGATTGAGTTGGGTGACAGAGCTGTTGAGGCCGCTGTTTTTGCCATCTGTGCCGGCAACCATGCCGTTCAGATTGGTGAGCAATAGATCCAACTTGTGCTGGGTTTCGGCCAGATTCAGCTTGTTGAAATTGGCGAGCGCGGTTTCCACATTGTCGAGCAGAATATTGACGGGGCTGGGTTGCGACGGAATCACGATGTAGTCGGGTGTCCAGCTATAGGGCAATACGCGGAGGTTGGCGGGGTCCTTCACGAAATCCAGTTCCATATAGTTGATACCGGTAATGCCCTGGCCACGAATCTGGGCACGCAGGCCATCGTGTACCAGTTTCTCAAAATAGGCGCGGGCTTCTTCCGTGCTGTCCGTACGTGTTACCTCCATCCGGACGACGACGTACTGTTTTCTTTCGCTACGCGGAATGTCCATTTCATAGATGTTGCCGGACAGGCCGATATAAGACACCTGACCCAGACGCACGCCGCGGAACCGAACGGGTGCGCCGACATCCAGGCCCTGCACCGATTCCTTGATATAGGTTTCGACGGTCATCGTTTTGCTGAACAGGTTGCGGGCGCCGAAGATCAGAATCAGTGCCACCAGAGCAGCAGCACCGATCAGCACGAAAATCCCGAGGCGGTAATATTGGGCGGTTTGGCGATTGGACATAGGAGTCTTGTCAAAGGGCTGTTCAGTGAGCGGGCGGGGCGTTATTGGCCGGGGTGTGGTTCGTCGTATTGGCGTTGCGGTTAAAGAACTGGCGCACCAACGGGATGTCACTATGGTCGCGTAACCATTGCGGCTGACCTTCGGCAATAATGCCTTTGGTTGCCTTGTCCAACATGATGACACGATCAGCGATCGTAAAGATGCTGGGTAACTCGTGCGTCACGACCACGAAGGTAATGCCCAGATTGCGGGAAATCGACAGGATCGTCTGATCCAGCTCGGCCGAGGTGATCGGGTCGAGACCGGCCGACGGCTCATCCAGAAAGAGAATGTCCGGATCAAGCGCCATGGCGCGGGCAATGGCGGCACGCTTTTGCATGCCGCCGCTGATCTCGTTGGGCATGAATGATTCGTAGGGTAGCAGACCCACCAGGTCGAGCTTGCAGCGTGCAATGAGCGACATCTGATCGGCAGTCAGATCGGTGTACTCTTCCAGGAACAGGCGCACGTTCTCCAGCAGGTTCATGGAACCGAACAGCGCCCCCTGCTGGTACATCACGCCGAAACGTGTGAGGATATTCTGACGTTCGGCCCCTTCGGCCGTGACGATACTGTCACCTTCGATCAGCACGTCGCCGACAGGGGGGTCGTAGAGTCCGATCATGTTCTTGAGCAGGCTCGACTTGCCGCAGCCCGAGCCGCCCAGAATCACAAACACCTCGCCGCGTTTTACGGAGAAATTCAGGTTCTGCAGAATGATGTTGGCGCCGTAACCCACCGTCAGATTTTGCACCTGAATCATGTCTTCAGGGTCGGCGTTGGTGGTGTCGGGCACGGGCGTCATCGTCGTATCCGTCATCTTAGAACCCCGTTTTGTAGGAGATGAAGGCAAACAGACCGTCTACCATCACGATGAGGATCAGACTGGTCACCACCGCGCGCGTCGCCGACAAACCAACAGCGGCGGCGCCGGTGCCCGTCTGCATGCCGCGCAGACAGCCGACCCCGGCCACGATCAGGCCGAACAGCAGCGACTTGGTCAGCCCGGACATGATGTCGTTGACGTGAATCGTTTTGAGCACCGCCTCGTAGAAGGTGACAAACGGCACCTGATAGGCCAGCATCGTCAGCGAAGCGGCAAAGATACCGATCAGATTGGCGAACAGCGTTAGAACCGGTGCCACAAGCAGACCGGCGAGCAGACGGGGCAGCACCAGAAAACGCATAGGATCGATGCCGCCGGTGACCAGGGCATCAACTTCGTTATTCACCGTCATGGTACCGATTTCGGCCGCAAAGGCGGCCGATGAGCGGCCGGCAAACAGAATGGCTGTCATCAGCGGGCCCAGTTCCCGGAAGATCGACAAAGACACCAGGTTGGCCACAAAGGTTTCGGCGCCAAATTGCTTCAGACCGATGGCCGACTGAAAGGCCAGAATCACGCCAATCAGAAACGCCACCAGCGAAACGATGGGTAGCGCCGCCACGCCGGCCTCGACAGCGACATTGACGAAATCGTTCCAGCGGACGAGCCCGGGGTTGCGTGCGGCCCAGCCCAGCGCCGACGCCAGCTTGCCGATAAAGACCACCTGGCTGCGGATGTCACTCAGAACGGCCTCAAAGCCCTGACCAACACGCACGGCCAGGCTCTGGCTGGCGTGATGATTGGTATCCGCTTGGGGAAACAGGTCGTTGATTGGCTGATACTGTGCCAGCAGGGGTTGGTAGCGTGCCGCCATATTCTGCAGATCAACGGTGCCACCAGCGTCTTGTTGGGCATGTTGCAGGTCGATCACAAAGGCGATGCCTGCACCATCAAGGTAGGAGACCTGTGCCAGGTCAATGCTCAGCGTTTTGTCTTTGCCGCTGCCCGGGCTATCGCCGAGCCACGCCGCTTGCGCCGTGCGGGTGCGCGTCCACAGTCCGTTCCCCTGTGATTCTTCTCCCAGCGTGCGCGCATTGAAATGACCGGAAAGTACCAGATGCGCCTGCACACCATCCGCCTGCCAGACGGCATCAGCGGTTTCGGTGGGCGTGGTTGTTGCGATCAGGGACTGAGCTTCAAGCATAAAGTGATTTTACAGGTTTTCGCCGGCGGAATAGGATGACTTGGTGACAAGCCTTATTCCGGGAAAGCCTGTGTGAAGTAAAGCGCCTCCATCAATTGTCCCGGCTGGTTGAGAGAACCGAACCAGCGCTGATAAAGCTCGCCGATGACGGGGGTACGGAAGGTACGCGACAATGTGGCATTGACCGCCCAGCGGAAATCCGGATCGGCGCGGCTCATCATAATGGCGTAGAACTCCGGCGCGAAATCCTGCGGCAGCATGCGGAAACGTGTACCGAGTTTAGAGCGGATCAGCTGGTCGAACATCAGCAGGCGGTCACCCGCAATGGCATCGACCTCTTTTGCCGCCAGGAGATTGGCGGCGGTTTCCATGTTCTTGACTTCGATCAGCGTGGCCTGCATCTGGCCACTGGCAATCGCCTGCTGCAGCAGTTTTCCTGTCGTCGAATTACGCACCACGGCGACCTTCTTGCTGGCCAGTTCCTCCAGCTTCTGCAGATCGGCGTCCTGTCGGACGGCAAAGGTGGCGCCCTGAATAAAAGTGGTCAGACTGAAGCCGTATTGGCGTTGGCGTTCCAGCGTATTGGATGTGGCCGAGCACTCCAGATCGGCATCACCTGAGTCGATGGCCTCGAAACGCGTGCGTGGATTGGTTTTGAGCCAGCGTACATCGAGCATGCCCAGGTTGAGCTGAGTGACAAGCTGCGACGCGATGATGCGGCACAGATCCACCGTATAGCCCGTCGGCTGGCCATCATCGCCGAGTAGCGAGAATGGCGCGTGGTTCGGATCGTAGGCGATAGTGAGCACCTGTTTATCACGGATACGCTCAATCACCGGGCCGTTGAGCGGCAGGGCAGTCTGTGCGGCGATGGGTTCGGCGAACAGCACGGCGACCAGAAGGAGCAGCGGGGCTAAAAATCGATAGTTCACAGTCATAAGGTTTTTAAGGCAGAGAGTCGGTTAATGGGTCTGGTGCAGCAGATTCATCGCTTCGGGGCGAAAGATTCGGGCGTCCATGGTTTTGAGCGTCGGGCTGATGATCGGTTTGAAAGCCATATGCGCGAGGATGTCACGTTCCAGATCAATGCCCGGTGCGATTTCAGTCAATGTCATTCCTTGGGGCGACAGTTCGAACACGCAGCGCTCGGTAATGTACAGCACCGGTTGCCCCTTGCGGGCAGCGTATTGGCCGCTAAAGGTGATTTGTTCCACATCCTCGACGAATTTCTGCACAGTGCCTTCCTGGTCAATGCGTAGCGCGCCGTTTTCAGTTGCCACCTTCAGGCCACCTGCCGTGAAGGTGCCGACGAAAACGACCTTCTTGGATGATTGGCTGATATCGATAAAGCCACCGGAGCCCGCCAGCTTGGGACCGAACAGAGAGACATCCAGGTTGCCGTGAGCATCGGCCTGCGCCAGGCCCAAAAACGCAATATCGATGCCGCCACCGTCGTAGAAGTCAAACTGGTAGGGTTGGTCAATAATCGCATCCTGATTCACGGCGGCACCAAAATTCAGACCGCCCTGCGGGATACCGCCGATCACGCCCGGTTCGGCGGTCAGCGTCATGAGGCCGCTGACACCTTCTTCCGCGGCAACCGCGGCAACGCCTTCCGGCATCCCGATGCCCAGATTGACCACGCTGTTTGGTTGTAACTCGAAGAGGGCCCGGCGGGCGATAATCTTGCGCTCAGTCAGCGCCATCGGCGGCATCTGATCAAGCGTCACCCGGGTTTCGCCGGCAAAGGCCGGGTTGTACTGTTCCATGAAGGTTTGCTGATGATAGGCCGGGTTCTCTGCCACGACCACATGATCGACCAGAATACCCGGGATACGGACATCCTTCGGTTTGAGCATGCCGTGTTCGGCCAATCGTTCGACCTGTACGATGACCTTGCCGCCCGAGTTGTGTACAGCAATGGCGATAGCCAGTGATTCCAGCGTCAGTGCTTCATGTTCAACCGTGATGTTCCCCAGGGGGTCCGCCGTCGTACCACGCAGAAACGCCACATCCATTGGGAAGGTTTTGTAACGCAGGTATTCCTTGCCATCGATTTCCGTCAGAAAAACGTAGTCTTCGGTACTTCGCTTGTTCAGTTTGCCACCGCCATAGCGCGGGTCAATATAGGTATGTAGTCCGACATGCGTCGTCAGGCACGGCTTCCCGGAGCCAATATCGCGAAAGAGCTGGGTCAGCACACCTTGTGGCAGGTTGTAGGCCTCAATCTGGTCGTTCATGGCCAATGCGCCCAATTTGGGTATCAGGCCCCAATGACCACCAACCACGCGCTTGAGCAAACCGGGTAAGGCCAGATGGTTCAGACCACGATCTTTGCCATCACCTTGACCAGCGCCAAAGACCAGCGTCAGATCGTGCGGCAACCCCGTTTCGTTGAAATGCGCCGCCAGGGCCACCGCCAGATTCTCGGGAAAGCCGATGCCGACGAAACCGCAGGTGACCAGTGTCTGCCCGGGCTGCACCAGTGCGACCGCTGCAGCAGCAGGGATCACCTTGGTATGGTGTGCGGGTGTTTTTTGGGCAGGACAAGTCGTTGGCGCGGATGCCAGGGGGGTCATTTTTTACTCCGGGTTTGGGCTTAAACTGCAGCCGTGGACTTGAAAAAGCCTGTTTAGGCTACATATTGCCAAAAGATCATGGCATCTGGACATCCCGTTGCCAAATATAAGAAGATTAAAGGACACCTATGCGATTCGATAAACTGACCACCAAGTTCCAACAGGCTCTGGCCGATGCCCAGAGCATTGCACTCGCTAACGACTGTGGCTTCATCGAGCCGGCACATCTGCTGCTGGCCATGATTCAGGAGTCGGATGGCGGTATCCGTTCGCTGCTTGAGCGTGCCGGTGTCAATGTCACGGCGCTCACCCGTGAGACGGAGGCGCTGGTCAAGCGCCTGCCGCAGGTACAGGGTACCGGTGGCGAAATGCAGGCCTCGCGCGATCTGGGCAACCTGCTCAACCTCTGCGACAAGGAAGCCGCCAAACGTGGCGACCAGTTCATCGCCTCTGAACTCTTTTTGCTCGCCCTCTGTGATGACAAGGGTGAAACCGGCCGTCTCTGCCGCGACAACGGGCTGAACCGCAAGTCGCTGGAGCTGGCCATCCAGGCCGTGCGCGGCGGGCAGAACGTCGATTCGTCGGATGCCGAAAGCCAGCGCGAAGCGCTCAAGAAATACTGTCTGGATCTGACCGAGCGCGCCCGCTTGGGCAAGCTGGATCCGGTCATCGGCCGCGATGATGAAATCCGTCGCTCGATCCAGATTCTGCAACGCCGCAGCAAGAACAACCCCGTCCTCATCGGCGAACCGGGCGTTGGCAAGACCGCCATCGTCGAAGGGCTGGCCCAGCGCATCATCAACGAAGAAGTACCGGAAACCCTCAAGGGTAAAAAGGTGTTGTCGCTCGATATGGCCGCGCTGCTGGCCGGTGCCAAATACCGCGGTGAATTCGAAGAGCGCCTGAAGGCCGTGTTGAAAGACATTGCCGCCGAAGAAGGCAAGATCATTCTCTTCATCGACGAAATCCACACCATGGTCGGTGCCGGTAAAGCCGAAGGTGCCATGGATGCCGGCAATATGCTCAAGCCTGCACTCGCCCGTGGCGAACTGCACTGCATCGGCGCCACCACGCTGGACGAATACCGCAAGTACGTCGAGAAGGATGCCGCCCTAGAGCGCCGCTTCCAGAAAGTGATGGTGGAAGAACCCTCCGTCGAATCGACCATCGCTATTCTGCGTGGTCTGCAGGAGCGCTATGAGGTCCACCACGGCGTCGAGATCACCGACCCGGCCATCGTTGCCGCGGCTGAACTCTCGCACCGTTACATCACGGATCGCTTCCTGCCGGACAAGGCCATCGACCTCATTGACGAAGCGGCTGCCAAGATCAAGATGGAAATCGACTCCAAGCCGGAGCAGATGGATAAGCTTGACCGTCGTCTGATCCAGCTCAAGATTGAGCGCGAAGCCGTCAAGAAAGAAAAGGACGAAGCCTCGCAGAAGCGCTTGTCGCTGATCGAAGAAGAGATCAACACCCTGGGTAAGGAATACGCCGACCTGGATGAAATCTGGCGCGCCGAGAAATCGACGCTGCAGGGTTCGTCGCAGGTGCGCGAAGAGATCGAAAAGCTGCGCTTGCAAATGGCCGAGCTGCAACGCAAGGGTCAGTTCGACAAACTGGCCGAGCTGCAGTACGGCAAGCTGCCGGAGCTGGAAGCACGGCTGAAGGCCGCAGAAAGCAAGGGTGACGAAGCGAATGCCGAAGCCACCAAGCACAAGCTGCTACGCACCGAAGTCGGCGCCGAGGAAATCGCCGAAGTCGTCTCGCGGGCAACGGGTATCCCTGTCTCCAAGATGATGGAAGGCGAACGCGCCAAGC
>JBLIZO010000077.1:0-2324 GCA_048859965.1 Fluviibacter sp. | reverse complement strand
GACAGGGTATACGGGGGTGGAGCTGCTGCGTTTGCTGGCAGTGCACCCGGGCGTTGAACTGAAGGCGATTACGTCGCGTGGCGATGCCGGGTTGCCGGTGGCCGAGATGTTCCCGAATCTGCGCGGTCGCGTCGATCTGGCGTTTGAAGACCCGGCCAGGGCGGATCTGGGGGCGTGCGATGTGGTGTTCTTCGCCACGCCGAATGGGATTGCCATGCAACAGGCGCCGGAGTTGCTGGCGAAGGGCGTGAAGGTGATCGATCTGGCGGCCGACTATCGCATTAAAGATATTCCGACGTGGGAGCAGTGGTACGGCATGACACACGCCAGCCCGGATTGGGTGGCCAAGGCTGTCTATGGCCTGCCGGAGATCAACCGCGCAGCGGTAAAAAGTGCGCAGCTGATTGCTAACCCGGGGTGTTACCCGACGGCGGTGCAGTTGGGCTTTCTGCCGCTGATTGAGGCGGGTGTGGTGGATGTGAGTTCGTTGGTGGCGGATGCCAAGTCGGGTGTGTCGGGTGCCGGTCGCAAGGCGGAAGTGCATACGCTGTTCGCCGAAGCCAGCGACAACTTCAAGGCTTATGGTGTGCCGGGTCACCGCCATCTGCCGGAAATTCGCCAGGGGCTGTCGCTTGCGGCCAATAAAGACGTGGGTCTGACCTTTGTGCCCCACCTGACGCCGCTGATCCGCGGTATTCACGCCACGCTGTACGCGCGTATTACCAGGGAAGCCGATTTCCAGACGCTGTTCGAAGAGCGCTACAAGGGCGAGGCATTTGTGGATGTGCTGCCCGCCGGCAAACACCCGGAAACCCGTTCGGTGCGGGCATCGAATGTGTGCCGCATTGCCGTGCATCGGCCGCAGGGTGGCGATACGCTGGTGATTCTGTCGGTGATCGATAACCTGGTGAAGGGGGCAGCTGGTCAGGCGGTACAGAATATGAACCGGATGTTTGGGTTGCCGGAAACCAGCGGTCTGGAAATCGTTCCGGTATTGCCCTGATCTTGCAGGGGTTTTGTTTTCGTCCCTTTGTGCTTAAATAAGGTATCCGAGTAATTTGCTGGAGTATGACCATGACTGACACTGCCGAAGTTTCCACAGATTTTCTGACCTTTACCGATGCTGCGGTGGAAAAGGTACGCGATCTGATCGCCGAAGAAAACAACCCGAATCTCAAGCTGCGCGTGTTCGTCACGGGCGGTGGTTGCTCGGGCTTCCAGTACGGCTTTACCTTTGACGAAGAGGTGAACGACGATGACACGCCGGTGGAAAAGGGCGGCGTGACGCTGCTGATCGATTCGATGAGCTATCAGTATCTGGTGGGTGCCGAGATTGATTACACCGAAGGGCTGCAGGGGTCGCAGTTCGTGATTCGTAATCCGAATGCGACTTCAACCTGTGGCTGCGGTAGTTCGTTCTCTGTTTGATTTCTGGTGATGCGAGCGCATTACGTCGTTAGTCCGGACGCTCCGCTTTTGTAGATTGGGTTTTTAGGCGGGCGTAATATTGCCCAGGATACGTGGGCCGGCCGCGCCCGTAACGGCGCTGAGGTTGCCGGGTTGGCCATCCAGCGTGCGCTGCGCCAGCCAGGCGAAGGCGGCGGCTTCGATGCGGCTGGGATCGAGGTCGTAACGGGCGGTGGTATCGACCACCATGTCCGGTAGCTCGGCGGTCAGCGCTTTCATGAGTTCGGTGTTGTAGGCACCGCCGCCGCAGACCAGGAGCTCGACCGCGGGTCCGCAGAAACGGCGGACGGCGTCGGCCAGTGTGCGGGCGGTCAATGCGAGTAATGTGGCTTGCACGTCTTCCGGACTGAGCTTGTATGCATCGGTTTGTTCCCGGATCCATGTCAGATTGAACTGCTCGCGACCACAGCTTTTGGGCGGCGGGCCGTTGAAGAATTCGTGACTCAGCAACTGATGCAGTAGGGCGTTGTTGACGGTGCCGAGGGCGGCGAAGCCGCCGTCGCGGTCGAAGCGTTCGCCGGTGTGGGCTTCAACCCAGGCGTCCATGAGTACGTTGCCGGGGCCGCAGTCGAAGCCGATGACACGGGCCTCCGATCCTGGCGGCGGTAAGTACGTCAGGTTGGCCATGCCGCCGATGTTGGCGATGACGCAGCCGCCTTTCTGCCGTGCTGTGTTGAAGACGCTGGCATGGAACACGGGCACCAGCGGCGCACCTTGTCCGCCGGCGGCGATGTCGCGCTGGCGGAAGTCGCTGATCACCGTGATGCCGGTGGCTTCAGCCAGGGCGTGGGGGGCATTGAGCTGAATGGAATAGCCGCTGGCGGGTTGGTGACGAATGGTTTGCCCGTGAGCGCCAA
>JBLIZO010000076.1:0-3125 GCA_048859965.1 Fluviibacter sp. | reverse complement strand
CCCATCCAGCTACATGCCAGCACCCAGACTGATATCCGCACCCCTGAAAAAGCCCGCTTCATGCAAGACTGCGGCCTCTCACAAATCGTACTGGCGCGCGAACTCACCCTCGAACAAATCGCTGCCATCGACGCGGCGCTGGGCCCACGGGATGCGCCCGGCCGTGCCGCTCTGGAATTCTTTATCCATGGCGCCCTGTGTGTCGCCTATAGCGGCCTCTGCTACATCAGCCATGCCCATACCGGCCGTAGCGCCAACCGTGGCGACTGTTCGCAGGCTTGCCGCCTGCCTTATGAAGTCAAAGACGCGCAGGGTCGTATCGTTGCCCACGACAAACACGTGCTGTCGATGAAAGACAACAACCAGAGCGACAACTTACGTGCGCTGATTGATGCCGGCATTCGCAGCTTCAAGATCGAAGGCCGTTACAAAGATATGGCCTACGTCAAGAACATCACCGCACACTATCGGCTGTTGCTTGATGAGATTCTGGATGAACGCCCGGAACTCGCCCGCAGCTCCAGCGGGCACAGCACCTTCAGCTTTACCCCAGACCCGAACCAGAACTTCAATCGCGAATTCACCGATTACTTTGTTCAGGGTCGCAAAGACGATATTGGCGCCTTTGATACGCCCAAAAATCCCGGCCGGCCGATTGGCTGGATCAGCAAGATGCGCCCGGACCATCTGGAACTCACCACCGATGAACCCGATACCCAACTGAACAACGGCGATGGCCTCTGCTACTACGACCTCCAGAAAACCCTGGTCGGTCTGCAGATCAACCGTGCCGAAGCCAGTGCCGAACCCGGCATCTGGAAACTCTGGCCCAAAGACCCGCTATCGAGCTTTAAGGATTTACGCGCGGGCGTACAGGTGAACCGCAATCGCGACATGCAATGGACGCGCACGCTGGATAAAAAATCCGCTGAACGATTCATTAATGTCTACATGGCGCTACGCGACGAAGGCGAAGCGCTCCGTCTCGAACTCATGGACGAAGACGGCCACAGCGGCCACGCCACACTAAAAGGCCCCTTCCAGGTGGCCAACGACCCCGCACAATCCGAAACCAAATTACGCGATGGCCTACAGCGCCTGGGCGATACCATTTTCAAACCCGTTAACGTGGAACTCAGTCTATCGCAACCCTGGTTCATCCCTGCCTCGCAACTGAATGCCTTACGCCGATCTGCCGTTGAGTCCCTGGAAGCGGCACGAACCAATGCCTGGCATCGGCTACCGCGCGCCACACCGGTATCGCCGCCGGTGCCTTACCCGGAGGATTCGCTCAGCTATCTGGCGAATGTCTTCAACCAGCACGCACGGGACTTCTATGCCAAGCATGGCGTTCAGGTGATTGATGCTGCCTACGAGTCGCACGAAGAAGCCGGCGAAGTCAGCCTGATGATCACCAAGCATTGCGTGCGCTTCTCGCTCAACCTCTGCCCCAAACAGGCCAAGGGCGTCACCGGCGTACAAGGCACCGTACGTGCCGAACCGCTACAACTGATCAACGGTAAAGAAAAACTTACCCTGCGATTTGATTGCCGCCCTTGCGAAATGCACGTGATGGGTAAAATCAAACAGAGCGTGCTCAAAGCCGCTGCGGCCAACCCGGTTACTTTTTACAAAACTCGGCCAGACGCCAAAGGCGCACATTAAGGGTTACTGGACCGTCTTTTAGCCAGCAGCCGATCTAACTGATTGGCAAAGGCCTGCACATCAGACTTGGATAGGCCTGATGGTCCACCTGTATCAACGCCACTGTTACGCAACCCTTCCATGAAATTCCGCATAGTCAGGCGCCCTTCGATATTGTGTGCATCCATGAGCTCACCGCGTGAATCAATCACCAGCGCGCCCTTGGCAATCACTTGTGAGGCCAGCGGAATATCCGACGTAACCACCAGATCTCCGGGTGCGGCCTCTTGAACGATGCGCTGATCCGCCACGTCAAAGCCAGCGGGCACCTGTAGCGCCCTGATCCACGGCGATGGCGGCACACGCAGCATCTGGTTGGCAATCAGCGTCACCGACACCTTGGCACGATTGGCTGCCCGATACAGCACTTCTTTAATCGCTATCGGACACGCATCGGCATCAACCCAGATTTTCATGTGCAATGAGCCTTAATGAAAAAGCCCCGACATGTGTCGAGGCTTTGAATGGAGATGGTGCCGATGGCCGGAATCGAACTGGCGACCTTCGCATTACGAATGCGCTGCTCTACCAACTGAGCTACATCGGCTCCAAGCCGAGCATTATAACAAAGTTTAGGGCAATGTCTCCCGTGTTGGCTGGCCGTTCTGTAGGAGCCAGCCCTGGGCTGCAAGATCCGGCCGAATTAAACGTGCGGGCAGCTGTAGCGTCTGAACCTCGCCGGTGGCCGATACCTCCCACTGCACGGTGACTTCGGTCGCAACCAGACCATCACCCAAGGCGGACAGGCTCCAGGAGCGCTGCATTCGCACGCCGTTCATCTGCGGCTCATCATTCCCCGCAGCGAGCTCTTGGCCCGCCGCCAGTTCAAAACGCAGTGACTCCAGTTTCTCTTCAGCCAGCCGGATGGCGTTGTCGTTCAACACGCTTTCGGCGGTGCCACCAAGCATGCCCATTTGCAATCGGGCCAGGCCCAGCAGGCCACCACCAAGGATGAGTAAGGCAATAAGTACCTCAATGAGGCTGAACCCCTGCTGGCGAGCACGGTGCCTGATGATCATTCGCCGTCACTCCAACGGCCCGGTGCCGACACAAAACGCCCTAGGTGCGTTTGGGCTGCTTGCAGCGCGGTCGGATGGTACGTATAGGTGCCGGTATTTTCTATCACGAGGTCTTGTTCGGCAATGGCCGCACCTTCCAGTCTGCCTTGTACGAATGCCAGTCGGGTCGTCGGCGCCATGCTGTAGAGCACGCCTGTGATCCTTGCCGAACCTGTCAGTTCCAGCGGGCCACTGGCGATCAAAACCACCGGTGCCGTAGCGGAGCCGATAGTACCGCTCGAAATGCGGGCGTTACCATCGATCCAGATGACCTGACTACCGGCTGCCGCCAGTGCATTTCCGCACTCTCCACCACACCTGATGTGTTTAGCCGTTTTCTGGACAAAGTCTTTATCGGCCCCC
>JBLIZO010000075.1:0-4122 GCA_048859965.1 Fluviibacter sp. | reverse complement strand
TTACCGGCGGCGATCGACAACCCCTGGCGGATCTCCGGCAGATGGCGATGGCCCGGCACGCCGTAGGCCTTGAAGTTGTCACCGGCCTCGGCGAACAGCGTATGCACCTCAGCCTTGCGGCCGGCGCCCGACACGCCTGATTTGGCATCGGCGACCAGCGAACTGGTATCCACCACGCCCGCTTCAATCAGCGGCAGAAAGCCGAGCTGCACCGCCGTCGGGTAGCAACCCGGGTTGGCAATCAGCTGCGCGCCTTTAACCGCTGCGCGGTTGATCTCCGGCAGACCATACACCGCCTTCGCCACCCAATCCGGGCTGGCGTGTGTCATGCCGTACCACTTTTCCCACGTCGGAATATCCTTGATGCGGTAATCGGCCGCCAGATCGATCACCTTCACGCCCTTCGCCAGCAACTCCGGCGCCTGTTGCATGGCAATGCCATTCGGCGTGGCAAAGAACACCACATCGCACGCCCCCAGGTCGGCCTTGGCCGGGTCTTCAAACGCCAGATCGACGCGACCACGCAGATTCGGGAACATCTCGGCCACCGGCAACCCGGCATCGCCACGCGACGTAATCGCCTTCAGTTCAACGCCCGGGTGCACTGCCAGCAAACGCAGCAGCTCCACCCCCGTATACCCTGTCCCGCCAACAATCCCGACCTTGATCATGTTTTATCCTTCAATAACAACGGCAGATATTTAAAACGCGCCGATCATAGCACCGCCACGCGACAATCGGATTACACACCACCCGGCATCAACGGTGGGCGATAAGGCAGCACCGTCGACGCTTGCGCGACCTGATACAACGGCAAACGTACCCGCGCCGTGACGCCGCGCGCACCCGCTTGCATCAAATCGTTGGGCACCAGATGCGCCGAACCGTGGTGGTACAGGGCAATCTCTCGCACAATCGCCAGCCCCAGGCCGCTCCCCGAAGTTTTGGCATCGTCCACCCGATAAAACCGTTCGAATACCAATTCGGCTTGCGCTTCTGTCAGGCCTACGCCGGTATCTTCCACTTCCAGCACCGCCCAATGGTCGGTCTGTTTCACGATAGCGCCCTCATCCGTGCGCGTGATGTGCGGCACTTCGCGTACATCCATCACCCGTACATGAATCTGCCCCGGCAGCGCCGATGTACCCGAGGTATACCGAATGGCATTGTCAATCAGATTACTCACCATCTCGCGCAGCAGGAAGGCATTGCCAAAAACCGGCACACCGCCGGCCGGTGCCTCGAAAGCCAGTTCCAGATGTTTCTGGGCGGCCGGCAGCACCCACTCTTCAGCCACTTCGCGCACCAGCGCCGCCAGATCAACCCGTGCCTCACCCTGTACATCGCCGGTGCTTTCGGCCCGCGCCAGCGTCAGCAACTGCGACACCAGATGCGAGGCCCGATCCACGCTGCTACCGATCCGCTGCAGCGACCCCTTGAGCGCTTCCGAATCCTCTTCATACATCGCCAACTGCGCCTGCGTCTTCAGCGCAGTCAACGGCGTTTTCAGCTGGTGCGCCGCATCGGCGATAAAGCGCTGCTGCACTTCCAGGTTCTCGCGCATACGGTCAAGCAGATCATTGAAAGCCTCGACCAGCGGTTGTATCTCTTCCGGCAAGCGGCGCACCGTCATCGGCGACAGATCATGCTCATCACGCGACGCAATGCGCGACTTCAGAAACTGCAAGGGCCGCAACCCCTGCGCCAGACCGAACCAGACCAGCACCACCACCACCGGCACGATAAAGAACTGCGGCAAAATCACGCTCGCCACAATCTGGTTAATCAGTTGGTGGCGCTTTTCCAGCGACTCGCCAACCTCAACCAGCGCCCATTGTTTTGCGTTTTCCGGCGACGTCACGACCGTATAAGCAACGCGTAACTCCTCGCCACCGACCTCGGCATCGCGGAAGCCCACCTGATTCTCCGGCAAGACCGGGCGCATCATCGGAATCGGCGGGGGGAGTTCACGATCGCCCTGCAATAACTTACCGTCGGACGACAGCACATGAAAGTAAACGACATCCGTCTCGTCGGCCCGCAACAACGCATGCGCCGAACGCGAGAAGCTCACCACCGGTGTTGCGCCATCGGCGAAATGCACCTGACGCGAAATCGCCAGCACATTCTCACGCAAACGCTGATCAAAGGGGTTCGCCGCAACCGATGTCGCGTAGTGATACGTCACCACAATGCTGAGCGGCCACACAAACAACAGCGGCGCCAGCATCCAGTCGAGAATCTCCCCGAACAGGGAGCGCTGGTTAGGCCGGTGTCTTGTCTTCGTGCGGCTTTTCAAGACAGTAGCCCAAACCGCGTGCCGTCACGATCTGCACACCGCCCGCTTCCAGCTTTTTACGCAAACGGTGTACGTACACCTCAATGGCGTTGTGGCTCACCTCTTCACCCCAGCCACACAGGTGATCGACAAGCTGATCCTTGCTGACCAGACGCCCCACACGTGTCAGTAGAATTTCCAGCAACCCGACTTCGCGCGCCGACAGCTCCAGCGTCTGGCCGTTCAACGTGGCCACACGGCCCACCTGATCATAGGTCAGATTACCGCACACCAGACTTGGCGCACTGTTGGAGTTGCGACGAATCAGCGCCCGCACGCGCGCGGCCAGCTCATCGAGATCAAACGGTTTGCCCATATAGTCGTCGGCGCCCAGATCCAGACCCTTCACCCGGTCAGATGGCGCATCATGTGCTGTCAGCATCAACACCGGCACATGCGGGGCCGACGGGTTATTACGCGCACGCAACCGACGCAACACCTCCAGCCCCGTCATGCGCGGCAGGCCGATATCCAGAATCGCCAGATCGTAGTTACAAGCCTGCAGCGCCGAATCGGCATCCGTGCCATTATCAGACACATCCACCGCATAACCTGCCTTACGCAACGCCCGGGCGACCCCATCGGCAATAATCGAATCATCCTCAGCCAACAAAATGCGCATGCCCGGCGTCTCCCCTCGAAGGCGTCAATTCAGAACAACTCACAACAACGAAGGTCGTCAGTTTCGCGTAAGAGTGTAACAAGACTGTTGCCGACAAAGTTTTGCGGCGCAACATGGCAAGGCGCCATTACCCGAAATTGCGGATACCATAAACACACCAGACCCACACCGCCGCTTACCATGAATCGACAACGCACCGCCCTCCTGATCGCCATCGTCACCGGTCTCAGCACCGCAAGCTGGGCGAAACCGCCGCTGCTTCTGCCGCCAGGCACCTTCGAGCCGGCGCAAATACTGCCCGCGCCACCCGCGGACGACTCCGCAGAGGCCGAAGCCGAACGGGCCTATATCAAAGCGGCCCATAGCGATGCCACGCCCGAACAACGCGCTGCCGCACGGCAGGACGCCGCGAATGAAAGCGTACGCTTCTTCGCCGACACGATACCCGGTTTTGATCTCGACCAGTTGCCCGCCACCAGGGCGCTGTTCAAGACCGTCCGCGCCAATGAGCGCGAACAAACCGGCATCTTCAAACGCCACTTCAATCGGCGTCGCCCTTACCAGGTGGATACGGGCATCACGCCCTGTCTGCCGCCCAAAAATTTTGACATCTACGCCAGCGACCCCAGCGGCCACACCAGCATGGCCTTCAGCAGCGCCGTCATTCTGGCAGATCTGCTGCCGGATTACGCCCCCGCCATCCTGCAGCGCGCCGAGTTATTCGGCCGCCATCGCATCGTCTGCGGCGCCCACCATCCGTTTGATGTCCGTTCCGGCCAGGTGCTCGGCACCCTCATCGGCGTCAGCCTGCTGAAAAGCCCGGCGCTTCAGCCACAGCTCGATGCCGCCCGCGCCGAACTGACGCAGACCATCGCCAAACCCACCGCGCACACCAGCAGCACTGCCGGCAATTAAAACGCCGCAGGAATCTCGGCCGCGCCAAACCCCACAGCCGCAGCATCCTTCGCCGCCAACGTCGGTTGCAGGCCATTCAGCGGCCAATCGATGCCGAGCGTGGCATCGTTCCAGAGGATCGCCCGTTCATGCGCCGGCGACCAGGTATCGGTGGTCTTGTACAGAAACTCGGCCGTGTCTGAGAGCGTGAGGAAGCCATGGGCAAAGCCCGGCGGAATCCACAGTTGTCTCTTGTTGTCGGCCGAGA
>JBLIZO010000074.1:0-24444 GCA_048859965.1 Fluviibacter sp. | reverse complement strand
TCTCAACCCAGAAACGGCGGTACTGCAGATTCGGCAGGAAGCGACGCTTCGTTTTGTTGTTGGCGTGAGAAACGTTGTTTCCCACCATCGGGCCCTTGCCCGTGACTTGGCAAACGCGTGCCATAGTTGACTCCTGTTATCCCAAACGGAAAGCCGATGATTGTAAAGCCAAAAGCGGGTAAAAATCAAGTCCTTTGACGATTTATCCGTTTTGCGGGCTTTAAGCCGTTGTCATGGACGCGTCAAGCCAGTTTTCCCCGTTCGCTGAACGAATAGGGCTCGCTGAAACCGGCCACGATAAAATGATCCAGCACGCGCACATCCACCAACCCTAGCGCGTCCTGTAGTTGTTTGGTCAGGTGTTCATCGGCGCCGGAAGGGTCGGCGATCCCGCTGGGGTGATTATGGGCAAAGATAACGGCGGCGGCATTGTGATGCAGTGCGCGTCGGACGACTTCGCGGGGGTAAACGCTGGTTTGCGTCAGGGTGCCGCGGAAGAGCTCTTCGCTGGCGATCAGTCGGTTGCGGGCATCCAGCCAGAGTGCGTGAAAGACTTCGAACTGCCGGCTGGCCAGGCTGAGTTTGAGGTAACGACGGACGCTATCGACAGAATCCAGGGAGATGCCCTGTGCCATTTCCTCACGCAGGGTACGGCGTGCCAGTTCCAGCACTGCGATCAGTTGCGCTGTTTTGGCCGGCCCCAGCCCGAGTTTTTCCTTTAACGCGTTTGATGGCGCCGAAAGCAGGCCATACAGACCGCCAAACGCCTGGATCAGACTGTGCGCCAAGGCAACGGCATCCTGCCCCGGTAGACCAGTGCGTAACAGGATAGCCACCAGTTCCGCATCGGTCAGGAGTTCTGGGCCACGTTCCAGTAGTTTTTCACGAGGGCGTTCACTGCTGGGCCGGTCGGATAAAGCCATGCGTATCTTCCTGATGGGTCGATTCGTTGTGGGGCGGTTGCTCAGACTGCCCGGATACGGGCTAAATGTGGATAGAATAGCCCAACACAAGATGCCGATAGGGCGTTTTCGAGCGTTATTTGAAAAAAAGGTTTTCTATGTCCGTCTGCGCGCAGCCAGCTTCGGAACTGGCCGGTAAAAAAATTCTGCTGGGGGTGACCGGTGGTATCGCGGCGTATAAATGCGCCGAACTTGTGCGCCTGCTCAAAAAGGCAGGTGCCGATGTGATCGTTGGGATGACCGAAGCCGCTACCCGCTTTGTGACGCCGTTGACGTTTCAGGCCTTATCGGGTCACCCGGTGGCGGTGGATGCCTGGAATCCGGACCAGGGTAATGGCATGCACCATATTGACCTGACTCGGACCAGCGATTTGATGTTGGTGGCGCCGGCCTCTGCCGACTTTATAGCCAAAATGGCGCAGGGCAGGGGGGATGATTTGTTGTCAACGCTGGTGCTGGCACGGGATTGTCCGCTGGCCGTGGCGCCGGCAATGAACCGGCAGATGTGGTCGAACCCGGCGACACAACGCAATGCGACACAACTACGCTCGGATGGCGTTGCAATCTGGGGGCCGGCGATGGGTGAACAAGCCTGTGGGGAAACCGGAGAGGGCCGCATGTTGGAGCCGGCTGAGTTGCTGGAGTTGGTGATTGCCGCAGTGACGCCGAAGGTGTTGGCGGGTCAACGGATCGTCATGACGGTGGGTCCGACTTTTGAACCGTTGGATCCCGTGCGCGGTATCACCAATCGCTCTTCGGGACAGATGGGGTATGCGATGGCACGCGCGTTCGCGCAGGCGGGAGCCGACGTGACACTGGTGAGTGGCCCGGTGCACTATACCGCGCCGCTGGGTGTGCGGCGGATTGATGTTCTGACGGCGGAGCAAATGCGGCAAGCCGTGATGTCCGAAATCGCCAGTGCCACGGTGTTTGTCGGCGTGGCGGCCGTGGCCGATTACCGCCCTGTGGATGTGGCCGAACACAAACTCAAGAAAACCGATCCCGGGGGCGCTCAGCCGGGGCGGTCGATTGAACTGACGACGAATCCGGATATTCTGGCCGAGGTAGCCTCGCTACCGGCAGCACCTTACTGCGTGGGTTTTGCGGCGGAAAGCCAGAATCTCGACGAATACGCTGAGGCGAAGCGTCAGCGTAAACGTCTGCCGCTGATTATCGGGAACCTGGTAGCCGATGGTCTGGGAACCACCGAGAACCGTGTCACACTTTACGATGACACAGGGCGGCATTCGTTGCCGCTGTTACACAAGGTCGCGCTGGCCAAACGCCTGGTGGATGAATTGGCCAAACGTCTGAAGGCGGTCGTCTGACCGTAAAAGGAATCTGTATGCACCGTATTGATGTTCGTATTCTTGACGCCCGCTTGCACGATATGCCTCCGGTATATGGTTCGCCCGGTGCAGCCGGTCTGGATCTGCGCGCCTGCGTTGCGTCGCCATTGACGTTGGCGCCGGGTGAAACGCTGCTGGTGCCTTCCGGTATTGCCATCCATCTGGCCGATCCCAGCCTGGCGGCGATGATTCTCCCGCGCTCAGGGCTGGGCCACAAACATGGCATCGTGCTCGGGAATCTGGTAGGGCTGATTGATTCCGATTACCAAGGGGAAATCAAGGTCTCGTTGTGGAACCGTAGTAACACTGCGTTCGAGATCAACCCGTTGGATCGCATTGCCCAACTGGTGGTTTTTCCGGTGCTGCAAGTGTCGATGAATATCGTCGAAGCCTTTGTGGAAAGCAGTCGCGCCGAGGGTGGTTTCGGCAGCACCGGGAAGCAATAGCTCATGAATACGGCCACCGTACGTACCCCCACCCGCCAGGCCATGATGATTTTCATCGTGGTGATGGCGGCTTACACGCTGTCGTTCTTTCAGCGTTTTGCGCCCGCTTCGATTGCGCAGGATCTGGCGCTGGCATTCGATACGACGGCGGCTTCGCTGGGTGTGCTGGCAGCTACTTATTTTTATGTGTACACCCTGATGCAAGTGCCGACCGGTGTGCTGGTCGATACGCTCGGCCCGCGTCGGATTCTGCTGTTGGGTGGACTGATTTCGTTTGTTGGCAGCTTGTGGTTCGGCCTGGCGCCAGATCTGTCTCAGGCGCTGATTGGCCGCACGCTGGTGGGCCTGGGGGTGTCGGTGACCTTTATCGCCATGCTGAAGATCATCGCGCTCAGTTTTGAAGAGCACCGCTTTGCATCGTTGACCGGACTCGGCGTGTTTGTCGGCAATATCGGATCGGTCCTGGCGGGGGTGCCGCTGGCGATGGCGGCGACGGAAATCGGTTGGCGCACAGTCTTCGTCGCTGTGGCGGTGGCCTCGCTGGTGTTCGGTACGCTGGCCTGGTGGATGATGCGGCAGAGCCCGGCCATGGCCGGAACGCGGGTTGATCGCACGGTCGTGATCGGTGGGTTGTGGTCAGTATTACGTAATCGGCAGACCTGGGCGCCGGCGTTGACCAATCTGGGCATGTGCGGCAGTTATTTTACGTTTGCCGGTCTGTGGGCCATGCCCTATCTGACACAGGTGCATGGCTTCAGTCGCAATATTGCCGCGACGCATTTATCGTTGATGTACGCCGGTTTTGCGGTGGGTTGTCTGGCGCTTGGTATTGTTTCTGATCGTGCGCGCCGCCGTAAGTCCATTTTACTCAGCGCCAGCATAGTGTACTGCGCTATTTGGTGCATCTGGTGGTGGGGAGGCCTACTGGAGATGTCGACCACGATGAGTTTGTGTTTCCTGATGGGATTTAGTGCGGCTGGTTTCAGCCTGACCTGGGCGTGCGCCAAGGAGGTGAACCCGCCACAGTTGGCCGGCATGTCCACCTCTATCGCCAATGTCGGCGGCTTTTTCGGGGCCGCGGTGATGCAACCGTTGGTGGGTTGGCTGATGGATCAGGTTTGGGCGGGCAACATGATCAACGGTGTACGCGTTTATACGCTGAGTGACTTCCGCTTTGGTTTCTCCATCGTCATCGGCATGGCTTTCTTTGGCTTGGCCGCTGCGTTTTTCATTCGTGAAACGCGCTGCAAGAATCTTTGGGTTGAGGCACAGAAGCTCGGTTGAACCTGGGTTCCGCTTTTGCGCCCACCCGATTAGATGGCGAAAACCTGCTGTTTAAGCGCGATGACGGCGTTGATATGGGCTTCCAGCGTCAAGTCAACTGGCAGGCGCGCTTTCGGGTCGTCGTTCAGGCGGTTGATATGCTGTAAGCGACGATATTCCCGATAGGCCGTTTGTGCGCCATCGGCGAGGGCTTGGTCTATCAACCCGTGCTCAGCGGCCTTGCCCAGCAATGCGATGTTGCCGAGATTTTCAGTCAGATCCGGGTGCGTGTGCGCATGTGCCAGAATCAGGAACTGGACGATGAATTCTACATCGATGATGCCGCCAGGATCCTGTTTGATATCGAACAGGCCCGGCGTGATGGTGCCATGCGCATCAAACATTTTTTGCCGCATGAGCAAAACCTCACTGCGCAGGGTGTTCACATCGCGTGGTGTGCAGAGAATAGTTTTGCGCACCTGCTCAAAGCGTGCGCCAAGTTCTGGGTCGCCAGCGACAAATCGCGCGCGCGTGAGCGCCTGATGCTCCCAGACCCAGGCCGATTTTTCTTCATAGTCGCGGAAGCCATCCAAGCTGATGGCCAGCATGCCGGATTCGCCATTTGGACGCAGACGGGTATCGATTTCGTAGACGATGCCGGAGGAGGTCTGTGACGATAACCAGGTATTCAGGCGTTGTCCCAGACGCATGTAAGTTTGCGCAGCGTCAGGGTCCGGGTCATCGTATAGATACACAACGTCAAGATCCGAGCCATAACCTAACTCTTTGCCGCCCAATTTACCGTAACCGATGACGGCGAAGCGTGGCGTCTCGGTGTGCCGCTTGTTCAGCTTGCGCCAGACCAGTTTGATGGTGCGATCCAGAATGATGTCCGCGAGCTCCGACAGAAAATCGGAGATTCGTTCCAGACTGTGCAGCCCCGCTAAATCCTGCACCAGCAGGCGAAAAACCTGGGCATGATGCATTTCTCGCAGGACATTCATTTCTACTTCGGTGTCATCGTGAGCTTCGGCCAGGGCGTGGTCAAGCTCCTGACGATAAGCCGCGAAATCGGTTGCGGCATCAAGCAGTCGTTGATCCAGCAACTCATCGAGCAGTAGCGGATGGCGCGATAGAAACTGTGCCGCCCAACTGGATGCGCCGACCAGGTCGGCCACCCGTTGCAGGGCGATTGGGTATTGCTGCAGCAGTGCCAGATAAGCGCCTCGGCCGGAGATGGATTCCAGGAAATCCAGTCCGCGCAGAAGCGCCGCATCGGGGTCTGACGTTTTGGTGGCAAGCTGGATCAGACTGCAGGCCGCCGCATCCAGCCGTTCACGATTGCTGCCTGGAAGTTGCTGGTAGCGGCTGGACTGGCGAAAGCGGCAGATACGTTCCACCAGCCCTGCCGGATCACGGTAGCCCATCGATTCCAGGAGTCCATGGGTGTCGCCGTCGGCGCAACTGTTGTGCCAGAGGCTCTGGATCGGCGCGGCATCATCACGTTCGTTCGGGTCGGAAAACACGGCCTGGAAATGCTGGCTGACGATGCTGCGGTGGTCATTAAGCGCCTGATACAGCTCGTGCCACTGTGTGTAGCCCATGCTTTCAGCGAGCAGCGCGCGGTCAGTGTTCGCGTCGGGCAGCATGTGGGTTTGCGCGTCATCAAGAAATTGCAGGCGATGCTCCAGGCGACGTAGGAAGACATAAGCTTCGGTCAGCGCCGTCACGTCGGTGGGCGCGAGTTGTCCGATCTGGCCCAACCGATCCAGCACCAGCAAGGTGGGGCGGATCTGCAGGCTGCTGTCGCGTCCACCGCGAATCAGTTGGAATACCTGTGCGATGAATTCGATTTCACGAATACCGCCCGGCCCGAGTTTGATATGTTCAGAGCGATCTTTGCGTGTGACTTCCTGTCGGATTTGCGCATGCAAGGCGCGCATGGCATTGATGGCCCCGAAATCCAGATATTTGCGGAATACAAAGGGTTTGGCGACACTCGTGGTCATGGTTGGTTCGCAGGCGGTATCTGCCGCGTTCATGACGCGCGCTTTGATCCACGCGTAGCGCTCCCATTCGCGCCCCTGGGTAATAAAATAATTTTCCAGCATATTGCTGGAACAGACGAGGGGGCCCGAATCACCGTTCGGGCGCAAGCGCATGTCCACGCGGAACACCTGGCCGTCGGCCGTTACGTCGTTAAGACTGGCAATCAGCTTTTTACCGAGTCGGGTGAAAAAGTCGTAATTGTCGATGCGGCCGCCACCGTCTTCGCGGCCAGATGTTTCGCCGTCGTCCGGGTAGACAAAAATGTAGTCTACATCCGATGACACATTGAGTTCGCGGCCCCCCAATTTGCCCATGCCGATGATGGCGAGGTGCAGAGCCTGACCGTCGCAGCCCAGGGGCTGGCCATAGCGCTTAGCAAGATCGGCGTGCAGCGCGTCCAGCGCGAATAGCGTCGTTACATCGGCCAGGGTGGTCATGGTTTCAACAATCTCGGCCAGTGCTGCGCCGTCGGCCAGGTCGCGCAGGGCCAAATGCGCCATCACCCGTTGTCGCAATTGGCGAAGCGCCACATGCAACGTACTTTCATCCAACGCACCGTGTTGGGAGGCCGTCTGCTGTTGCAGAAACTGATGCATCGCTTCGGCGCTGATCGGGCGCTGGTCATAAGTGGCCAGCCAGTCGTTGATTTCGGGTCGGGCATTCAGCAGTTGGGCGACGTACCGGCTGTGACGACAGGTGTAAGCCAGCCGTTCTGCCAATGGTGCCTGGCTAACTGGGGTGTCAAATGTGCGCGTAGCGGCAGCAATGGGTGACAGCATAGACATGGTGTGCATAACCTTGGAGGGCTGAGAGGTTCTCAGGTGCTTTTCCGTATGATCCGCCGATAATAGGCAGATCAGCTAAAATTGTGGCACTAAGCACGCGCTCGGTCCATCGGGGCGCTTTTTCGGGCGTTGCCGTGCCCGTCTTTTATACCGGATTCCCTTTGCGTCATCTTGTTACCCTGTCGTCCGAGCTGTTTAAGGTGCCCCTGGAAGGGCTGCGAACGCTGTGGGCTGACCGGCGCTTCCGTATTGCGGTTGCAGCGGTGGCCGGGGCGTTGGTTGCCGCCGTGGTGGTGATTGCGGGGGTATTACAATTCTGGTTGTTTCCCCGAATCAACGATTATCGTGATGAGCTGGCTGCACGTGTGGCGCGTGTGCTGGAAGCCCCTGTGGCCGTCGGTCATTTACACGGTGAGTGGTCATATCTGCATCCACGCTTTGTGCTGGATGATGTCGTGGTGTTTGATCGGAAGCATCAACCGGCTGTACGACTAGAGCGTATTGGCGCCACGTTGTCCTGGTGGCAGATGCTGACTGGACGCCTGGGATTCAGGAATCTTGCTATTACTGCGACAGCCCTGGACTTTCGTCGTGATAAAGCGGGGCACCTGTTTCTAGCCGATTTGCCGCTGGATGGCGGCGGCGATTTTCGCGCGGACAGTTTGCTCGAACAGGGTGACTTGGCATTGCACAGTGCTCGCTTGAGCTGGTCAGATGCACAGCGGGGGGCGCCGACGCTGGTGCTGCGTGATGTTGATTTCAGGCTGCGCAGCCATGATGCCCGGCATCGTCTGGATGTTCATTTGACGCCTCCGGATAACCTCGGGGCGCCGTTCAAGGGGCGGTTGGATTGGATCGGACGGCGCTTTTCGGAATGGCGTGATTGGAAGATCAGCGCCGATCTAAAAATCAATGATCTGGATCTGGCGGCCTGGACACCGTGGGTGGATTACCCGGTTGCATTGAGTCGGGGGCGCGGCAAGCTCGATCTGCAACTCGAAACGACAGGGGTTGCTCTGACTCATGCCGAGGGGTCGGTGGCAATCAACGATCTGAAGGTGCGCTTGGCGTCGAATCTGCAAGAGTTGGTTTTGCCGGTGGCACGATCGGAAATTCTGTTTCAGAACCGGGATGAGGGGCGGCTGGCGCAGCTCAAGCTCAGTGGCTTTACGTTTACGGACGCAAAGGGTCAGGCAGAGCCTGCCAGCGACCTATTCATAGAGCGGCAACAACAGGGGGCCGTCGCAGGTGAGAATGATCGCTTCGTGTTTCGTGCGTCACGTCTGGATCTGACCCGTCTGCGCGAATTGGTTGCGTACTTGCCGGTTTCTGACGCGGCGCACAGTCTGCTGCGCAGGACACAGCCGAGCGGCATCCTGGAAAACACCAAAGTCACCGTGCACCTGGAAAATGAGGTGCCAACGGCATATGCAGCGAAAACAGAATTCAAGCGTTTGTCGGTGCGTTCCGAAGATGCGCGGCACTTTGTACACAATCTCTCTGGCAAGGTTGACCTGACTCAGGGCCAGGGCAAGCTGACGCTGGATAGCGCCAATGCCTTGCTGGCCGCGCCAGGAATCTTGCCGATCAATGAGGTGCCACTGGCCGAGCTTGCAGGAAAAATCTCCTGGCAGCGGGGGGGCGATGCGTTGACGGTCAAAATCAAGTCGTTGCAGTTGCGCAATGATGAACTCCAGGCCGTGATGAATGGCAACTGGTCTGGCAAGCTGGGTGATGTCGCAACAGAGCGTGAGCGTGCCGGCCTGATCGATATGCTGATCGTATTCGACGATGCGAAAACGGATAGCGCCTGGAAATATGTGCCGCTGAGTGCCTCACCCGATATTTCTGCCTGGATGAAGAGTGCGATTTCAGGTGGGTCTGTTTCGGATTTTCGCATCGAGATGGCCGGCCCGGTCTGGGATATGCCTTTCGGCGCGCCGGTACCGGGCAGCCCGCCGGCAAGCAGCGAGGCGACCGGGGTGGCGGGTAAATTCTATCTGGGCTTTAAGGTCCGTGATCTCAATGTGCAATACGCGGCGGGTTACCCAGCGCTCAAAAAGTTGGATGCGACCTTTGCCATGAACCAGAATCGAATCATGATCGCCGCAACGGATGGCATGATTGACGCCATGCGTTTTTCGTCCATCAAAGCGGACATGGCCGATGTGAGCGCCTTCGAGAATCATCTGGTTGTTGCCGGGCAGGCACAGGGGCCGACGGAAAGCGTCGTCCGCTTTCTACAAGATACTCCGGTTGCTGCGCAGATCAATCATGCGGCAGATACGTTAAAGGCAGAGGGCAACGGCCAGTTAAGTTTGACACTGGATCTGAATTTGTCTCAGGCATCGGATACGAAGCTGAATGGGAAATATACCTTTGTCAACAACCGGGTCACGGTGATGCCGACGCTGCCACCCGTTTCGGCGCTGAATGGTTCGCTTGAGTTTACGGAGGCGTCCATGAATAGTACCGACCTGCAGGGCCGTTGGTCGGGGCAGCCGTTGTCTGTGCGCATTGCGACCGATGCACAGGGGACGAAAATCGATGCATCGGGTCGAGCCAATATTGCCGATTTGCGCCAGTTTTACGACCTGCCAGTGTTTGAACAGATTTCAGGATCGGCCAATTGGCAGGCGCGCATGGCCATGAGTGGTGGGCAGACGGATCTGACCTTGACGTCGGATCTACGTGGCGTGACGTCATCATTGCCCGAGCCTTTCAATAAGAGCGCGGGAGCGACCTTGCCATTGAATGTGTCGCGTCGGTCGGGTGCAAACTCGGAGCAAAGCTGGCGTATGTCGCTGGGTAGTGCATTGGCCGGGAATATGGCTTTGAACAGCCGTGGCCAGGTGGTACGTGGTCGCATGGTTCTGGGTTCCGGCCAGGTGCCGACGCTCAACGGGCAGCCGGGTATTCAGGTGGAATCCTTGCGTCCTTTCAACCTGGATTACTGGGCCAGAAATTTTGGTATCGGTATGGGCGGCGGAGGCGGTTCGGGTAGCTCGGGCAATGGCATGGTCGTGCCAACGACCTGGACCCTGAGGGCACCGCTACTGACTGTATTTGGGCGGCGCTTTCAGGATTTTCGCGCCACCGTGCAAGCCGCTGCGGACCGGACTGCCATACAGATCAACAGCAGAGAGTTACAGGGCGACGTGAATTGGCACCCGCCGGGCAGAGGTGAGGGTGGCGATCACGGTTTGTTGCAAGGGCGGTTGTCCCGTCTTGACCTGACGGCAGCAACGGAGATGAAGAGTGAGTTGTGGACAGAAAACCGCTCGGAGCTGAACACTTTGCCGGATTTGTCACTCCGAGTGGATGAGCTGTTCTGGCAGGGTACGCCGTGGGGGCGTTTGAGTTTTCGTGCAAGCAACCAGAAAACCGCCACGGGCCAGTCATGGCGCGTGGATCCTTTCCAACTCGAGGGCCCTGATCTGAAATTCAGCGGTCGACTGAATTGGGTGTCCCGTACCGGTAGTGCGCCACGCAGAATGCAGGAACACATGACGGCGCTCGACTTCAAGTTGAACAGCACGCAGGTGGGCAATTTGCTGACCAAGCTGGGTTTCCCAGATACGATGAAACGAGGCAGTGCGCAGCTTGACGGCCAGGTAAGCTGGCCGTCAAACCCGATTAATTTTGCGCCAGGCATTCTCTCCGGCAACTTCAGGATGTCGGCACAGAATGGGCAGTTTGCCCAGATGGACCCGGGCGTTGGCAGGTTGCTTGGCCTGCTGTCGCTGCAGTCCTTGCCGCAACGCCTGACACTGGATTTCCGTGACATTTTCAGTGATGGTTTGGCCTTTGAATCGATCAACGGACAGTTCGATATTCGCGATGGTGTGATGAAAACTTCGGATCTGGTCATGGATGCGCCGGCTGCGCGTGTATTGATGCGTGGTGAAGCCAATCTCGCCAAACAGACACAGGACGTTAATGTGACTGTGCGTCCAGCCCTGGGGAACAGTGTGGCGCTCGGCGTGACCCTGGTGAACCCGATTGCGGGCGCAGCGACATTTCTAACCCAGCGGGTATTGGGTGATCCACTCAGCAGGCTATTCTCGTATCAGTATCACATTACCGGCACATGGGCCGATCCACTGGTCAATAAGGAATCCGCTACGCCTGTTCCGGCCACCACCAATGAGTCGAAGCCATGATGAATACGACACCTGAAACCGTGCGCGTTGCCAGCGTGCAGATGGTGTCTTCGACATGTGTTGCAGACAACGTGGCGGCGGTGCGTCGGTTGGTGGCGGGTGCCGCCGCGGAGGGTGCTCAACTGGTGGTACTGCCGGAGTTTTTTCCGATGATTGGTGCCAACGACGATGCCCGCCTCGCCATCCGTGAGATGCCCGGCCGTGGCCCACTGCAATCGACGCTGGCCGAACTGGCGACGACGCATGGTATCTGGTTGGTCGGTGGTTCAATCCCGTTGGCGGGTACCGATGTGTACCGGGCCTTGAATTCGACACTGGTCTTCGACCCGCAGGGTCAACAGATCAGCCGTTACGACAAAATGCATCTGTTTGGCTTCAAGGCGGGCGCCGAAAGTTATGACGAATCACTGAGTATTGAACCCGGTGGTGAGCCGGTGGCTTTCGATACGCCGTTTGCACGTATCGGCCTGTCGATCTGCTACGACCTGCGCTTTCCGGAGTATTTCCGCCAACTGGGGGAGGTGGATATCCTGATTCTGCCGGCAGCCTTTACGGCCACGACCGGCGAAGCGCACTGGGAGGTGTTGCTGCGGGCCCGCGCGATCGAGAACCAGTGTTATGTGATTGCCAGTGCGCAGGGGGGGCGGCATGAAACCGGACGTAAGACCTGGGGTCACAGTATGATTATTGATCCCTGGGGCGACATTTTGAGTGTGTTGCCTTCGGGTGAAGGGTGGGTCTGCGCTGATTTCAACCGACAGCGCCTGGAAACGATCCGCCATCGCCTACCGGCCCTTAAAC
This sequence comes from Fluviibacter sp., assembly GCA_048859965.1. GTDB lineage: Bacteria > Pseudomonadota > Gammaproteobacteria > Burkholderiales > Rhodocyclaceae > Fluviibacter. The sequence goes on along the minus strand of JBLIZO010000074.1, from coordinate 12,626 downwards.
ACCGTAGAATTCGCCCATGACGATTGTTGACCAGACTAAACCGGATGCCCTGCAGCTTGCCGAGGAGGTATTGCTGGATGCGCATGACCTGACCGTACCGCAGGTTGAGCATGTGCTGAGCCACATTCTCGATGGGCGCGTTGATGATGCCGATATCTATTTCCAGAAAACCCGCTCGGAAGGGTGGAGCCTGGAAGAAGGCATCGTTAAAGCCGGTAGTTTCAGTATTGATCAGGGCGTCGGCGTTCGCGCTGTCAGTGGCGAAAAAACGGCCTTCGCCTATTCCGACGATGTGTCGTTGCCGTCATTGAAGTCGGCCAGTTCGGCTGTGCGCGAGATTGGTGCTGCCGGCGGTGAGATAGGGCGAAACCAGGCCGCGCTGTATAGCGGCGCCACATCGGATCGTTATCTGCCGCTGGACCCGATTGCTTCTCTGCCCGCGCCGGAAAAGGTAGCGCTGCTGGAAAAACTGGAGCAACTGGCGCGGGCGCTGGATCCGCGCGTCAAGCAGGTCATGGCGTCCTTGTCAGGCGAATACGATGTGGTCATGGTGCAACGGGCCGATGGTCCGCGCGTTGCCGATGTGCGGCCGTTGGTGCGGTTGGGTATTACGGTGATCGTCGAGCAGGACGGGCGCCGGGAGCAGGGCTACGCAGGCGGCGGTGGCCGCACCGATTACCGGTATTTCACCGACGAGGTGCTGCAGCGTTATGCGCGTGAAGCTGTGCATCAGGCGGTTGTGAATCTGGACGCGCGACCGGCGCCGGCGGGTCAGATGCCCGTTGTGTTAGGTTCGGGCTGGCCGGGTATTTTGCTGCACGAGGCCATTGGTCACGGACTCGAAGGCGACTTCAATCGCAAGGGAAGCTCCGCTTTTGCCAATCGCATCGGTGAGCGCGTCGCGGCGCCCGGTGTGACGGTGGTGGATGACGGTACCTTGTCGGGGCGGCGCGGCTCGCTCAATGTCGATGATGAAGGGACACCCGCGCAGCGTACGGTGCTCATAGAAGATGGCATTCTGAAAGGTTATATTCAGGATACGCACAATGCGCGCCTTATGGGCGTGGCGCCGACGGGCAATGGTCGGCGCGAATCTTACGCGCATCTGCCGCTGCCGCGTATGACCAACACTTACATGTTGCCGGGCCAGATGGATCCGAAGGAAATTGTCGCGTCTGTGGACAAGGGTATTTATGCCGTCAATTTCGGCGGGGGGCAGGTGGACATTACCAACGGGAAATTCGTGTTCTCGATGTCCGAAGCCTATTGGGTGGAAAACGGTCAGATTCAGTATCCCATCAAGGGTGCCACGCTGATCGGTAACGGTCCTGATGCGTTGACGCGCGTAAGTATGGTCGGTAATGATCTGGCGCTCGATTCTGGTGTCGGCACCTGTGGTAAGGAGGGGCAGAGTGTCCCGGTAGGTGTTGGCCAGCCGACGTTACGCATTGACGGGTTGACCGTCGGCGGTACGGGTTCTGCCTGAATTTATCTCACCGTTTTTTGCGCGAGCGTTTGAGGTCGGGGTTGGTCAGCGACGGCCGCGTAGCGCGGCAGAAAGCTAACACACTGATGAAAAAGATCGTTGCAAGCATGGTTTCCAATACGGCCAGCCATTGACTCGGGCCCCGGTCGCTGGTGGCACGTACCAGGCCTTCGCAGAGATAAAGCAGGATCAGCAGTGACGACCACTGGTAGGCGTAACGTTTTCCCTTGAGTAGGCCAGGCAACGGTAGCAGCAAGGGTAGCGCTTTCAGCATCAGCCAAGAGCCGCCGGGCCGGATCGGCGCCAGCCAGCGTTCCCAGATCAGCGACAGGACGATGAGACCGAGGCAGGACAACACCGCCGCCCAGCGCAAGCGATTAAGCGACGATTGTGACGCGGGCGCTGCGATATTCGTCGTCATGTTGAGGCGGCCTGCAGTTTCAGCGTCGTTTCGGCCAATCGTCGGCCCAGAGCTTTTGCTAATACCGTCGCATCCTGAGACAGGTTCGGTGTGCCGTTCATGCCGGAGACATGGCTGGCGCCATAGGGCGTTCCGCCCGATTGGGTGCTGGAGAGCTCCGGATGGCTGTAGGGCAAACCCATGAGCAGCATGCCATGATGAAACAACGGTAGCATCATGCTGAGCAATGTGGTTTCGTTGCCGCCATGCATGCTGCCCGATGAGGTAAAAACAGCAGCAGGTTTACCGGTCAACTCGCCAGAAAGCCAGGGCGCGATGGTGCTGTCCCAAAAGTATTTCATGGGTGCGGCCATGTTACCGAAGCGTACCGGACTACCCAGCGCCAGGCCTGCGCAATCACTCAAGTCTTGCAGTGTGACATAGGGTGCGCCTTGCGCGGGTACGCTCGCTTCTGTGGCTTCGCAGACGGTGCTGACACGGGGTACCGTGCGTAATACGGCCTCGGCGCCCGCAACGCTGTCGATACCGCGCGCTACGGCGTTGGCCAGCGCTTCGACTGAGCCCTTATGGCTGTAGTAGAGAACAAGAATTTTATGCATGCCGTATGATACCTGCGTCGATGGCCTCACACGATCCTGGTGCCATTGTCAGAGGTCTGTTAAGGATATTTCGTGTATATGTTCTTGTCATCGTTGATCCGTCGTAGCTTGCTGATGTTTCGGTTTTTGCGCTTGAAAGCGCAACCGGCCATTGCGCTGCTGAGTCGTGTGCGGGAGGACCAACTGGATGTGGTGGCTGCGTGGCTCGCCTACACCACGCTGCTGTCGTTGGTGCCACTGGTGGCGCTGGTCCTGGTGATCGCCAGCTATGTGCCGGGGTTCGCCGAGGTTCATGCTGGTTTCGACCGGCTGTTGGTGAAATACCTCCTGCCTGAAAAGGCCGGTACCCTTATCGCCAGTTACACATTGACCTTCTCTGCCAATGCCACGCGCTTTACGGTCGTCGGTATCGGATTTTTGCTGGTGGTGGTGTGGGCCATGTTTTGGGCGATTGAACAGGCGTTTAACCGGATCTGGCGGCTGACACCGGATCGGCGTTTTATGCGGCGTTTGGGGCATTACCTGCTGCTTTTGTTTATTGTGCCGGTGGTGCTCGGCATGGGGTTTGCCGGTGTCATGTGGGCGATTTCTCTGTCTCTCGGGTTTTTCAGCGAGCTGCAGGTCATCCGGAAATTTATGTCGGCAACGGTGGCCCTGGGTACGTTGACAGCCTTTATGGCGTGGCTCAATTACGCATTACCCAATTGTCGGGTTCTGATCCGTTATGCGTTCGTGGGCGGGGCTTTCAGCGCGTTCGGTATTGCCCTGTTGCAGTGGGGCTTTGGTGTGTATCTGCAAAAATTTTCCACCTATACCGCAATCTATGGCGCGTTTTCCGTGGTCCCGGTATTTCTGCTCTGGCTTTACCTGTGTTGGCTCATGGTGCTGGTCGGGTGCGTGGTGACGGCCGAGTTATCCGGTGCTTCGGGGCGACGGCCTTGCGCGGCTTTCTAGCCCGAAGGTTCTACATGCCGAGTGGACGTGTCCTCTGTCATAATGCGCAGCGTCTAAACAGTTTGCTTCGGAGTTTTTGATGAACACCCTTATGACCGACCTGCGTTCCCAGATTCAAGTGCCGCGCGAGGAGCGTCTTATTGTCGCGCTGGACGTGGCGGATCCGGCCGAAGCGCGTGCGCTGGTCGAGCAGCTAGGCGACACGGTTCGTTTTTATAAGGTCGGGATGGAACTGTTCATGGCGGGAGGCTACTTCGAACTCATCGATTGGCTGGGCGAACGGGGTAAGAAGGTTTTTGTTGATTTGAAGTTTTTTGACGTACCGGAAACCGTTCGTTCGGCGATCCGTGCGCTGGCGAAACGGCAGGTGGCTTTTGCGACTGTCCATGGCAATCAGGCCATCATGGAAGCCGCTGGCAAGGAAAAGGGTGGCCTGAAAGTGCTGGCGGTCACAGCGCTGACCAGTCTGGACCGTGGTGATCTGGATGATCTGGGTTTTGAGTGTGATGTGGCACAACTCGTCCTGTCGCGCGCCCGTCGGGCTCTCGAGGCCGGCTGTGATGGCATCATCTCGTCGGGTCTGGAAGCGCCGCTCATCCGTAAGGAGCTGGGCCCGCGTATTATGGTGGTTACCCCGGGTATCCGTCCGGTCGAGAACCGGGTTGATGATGATCAGAAGCGGACTGTCGATGTAGCGCAGGCCTTCCGTAACGGTGCCGATTACATTGTTATGGGACGCCCCATCCGTGGGGCCACCGATCCGAAAGCCGCTGCAGAGGCGGTACAGGCCAGCATCGCGACAGTTTTTGCCGTCTGACTGGGTTAACTGCGCGGAAATATTGGCGTTTTTTAGACGACTTCTGTATAATCTATCGTTTTTCTCTGTCCGGAACCATCCGTATGGTCGTTATTCGTCTTTCTCGTGGTGGCGCCAAGAAGCGCCCGTTCTACACCGTAGTCGTTGCTGACTCGCGCACCCGTCGTGATGGCCGCTTCGTCGAGCGCCTGGGTTTCTACAACCCGGTTGCTTCGGGCGCGGCTGAAGGTCTGCGTCTGGACATGGAGCGCCTGGCTTACTGGAAGAGCGTCGGTGCTCAGGTATCGCCGCGCGTTGCCCTGTTGGCCAAGGGTTACGCTGCCAAGATTGCAGCCTAAGTCGGTAAAAACCGGCGACGCGGCGCTCGTGCGCTGCGTCGTTCTGGGCCGCATCGGTGCGGCCTACGGCATCAAGGGCTGGTTTCATCTTCATCCCTTTGCCGATGATCCCGAGCGTTGGCTGACATTGCCCAACTGGTGGATTTCACCCGCGGAACCTGATGCAGACGGCGTTGCGCCATGGCGTGTTGTAGCGCCGGAAGGCATGCGCGCGCACGGTGATGGAATCGTTGCCCGCTTGGACGGGACCGGTGATCGTAATGCCGCCGAGGCGCTACGCGGCTTCTGGATCGGTGCGCCGCGTGACATGCTGCCGGAGCCGGAGTCGGAAACCTATTATTGGGCAGACCTCGTCGGCCTGCCCGTGACGAATACCCAGGGCCACCATCTGGGCCATGTGGATCGACTCATCGAAACCGGCGCCAACGCGGTATTGATCGTGCGGGAAGGGGCTGAGCCCAAAGCCCGCGAACGTCTGATTCCCTTTGTAGGTAATATCGTGCGTGAAGTTACCCCATTGAAGGCGGGCACCGCAGGTCGCATCGTCGTCGATTGGGGCGTGGACTGGTAATCGCTGCGGATATATCAACGTGCGATTTGCCGCAGTCACGATTTTCCCAGAGATGTTCGAAGCGATGACGCGTTTCGGCATCTCGCGACGTGCCTTTGAAAATGGTATCGCTGATTTTGATGCGGTGAACCCGCGCGATTTTGCCACCAATCAGTACAAAACCATCGATGACCGCCCCTTTGGTGGCGGGCCGGGTATGGTGATGACGCCGGAACCCCTGGAAAAAGCCATTGATGTCGCACGGCTGATGGCCGGAGCGGGTAGCAAAGTCGTGTACCTCTCACCGCAAGGCCGACCGCTGACGGATGCTCTGGTCCGGGAGCTGGCCGTGCTGAAATCGATGGTTTTGGTCTGTGGCCGTTACGAAGGGATCGACGAGCGCGTTATCCAGCGCAAAATCGACCTGGAAGTTTCGGTAGGCGATTTCGTCGTGTCGGGTGGCGAGTTGCCAGCCATGATGTTGATGGACGCTATTTTGCGCACGCTGCCGGGGGTATTGAATGATGCCCAATCGGCTGAAGAAGACTCATTTGCCACAGGGTTGCTCGATTGTCCGCATTACACTCGACCCGAGCACTACGAAGGGATGAGCGTCCCGGACGTGCTTTTATCAGGAAATCATGAGAAAATACGCGTTTGGCGTTTAACCGAGTCCCTCAAGCGGACAAAGGAAAGACGGCCAGATTTGCTGGAGGGTCGAGCTTTCAGCAAGGAAGAAGCGCAACTACTCAAAAAACTCGAGCAATCGGGCGAGTAGCTCTGCGGTCGTCACAATAAGGAGATTAACGACATGAATCTGATTCAAATCCTCGAACAGGAAGAAATCGCTCGCGTTAGCGAAGGCAAAACCATTCCCGCATTCGCCCCCGGTGATACCGTGGTCGTTCAGGTGAAGGTGAAGGAAGGTTCGCGTGAGCGTCTGCAGGCTTACGAAGGCGTTGTAATCGCCAAGCGTAACCGTGGCCTTAATTCCAATTTCATCGTGCGCAAGATTTCTTCGGGTGAAGGCGTTGAGCGTACGTTCCAGACGTATTCGCCGCTGGTTGCCTCGATTGAACTGAAGCGTCGTGGTGATGTTCGTCGCGCTAAGCTGTACTACCTGCGTGAGCGTTCGGGCAAGTCGGCTCGTATCAAGGAAAAGCTGGAGCGCAAGGCCTGAGCTTAGGTCATGTTACCCAACAAAAATGCCACCTTAAGGTGGCATTTTTGTTGGGCGCTCTACCAGCGCATCAGCAGATTATCTGGTCTGCGTCTGATTTACCCGGCGTTTGGACGTTGCCACTCGATGAGCGCATAGGCCGAGTGATTGTGGATGGATTCAAAGTTTTCTGACTCTACTGAGTAGGCGTCAATGCGTGTATCGGCATTGAGGCGCGCGGCAACATCACGCACCATATCTTCGACAAACTTTGGATTGTCATAGGCACGCTCGGTCACGTATTTTTCATCCGGGCGCTTGAGCAGACCGAAGACCTCGCACGAGGCCTCTTTCTCGACCAGGGCGACGATTTCTTCGATCCAGATGTAATCCTTCGATTTGACGGTCACGGTGACGTGTGAGCGCTGGTTGTGTGCGCCACGCTCGGAGATTTCTTTGGAGCAGGGGCACAGGCTGGTCACCGGTACGACGACCTTCACGGCGACGCAGATGTTGTTGCCATTGATATCACCAATCAAGGTCACGTCGTAATCCATCAGACTCTGCACGCCTGAGACGGGGGCAGCTTTGTTGATGAAATACGGGAAGTTCATTTCGATGTGGCCGGTTTCGGCCTCGAGGCGCTGGACCATCTCCTGCAACATGATCGGAAAACTTTCGACCGATATTTCGCGCGATTGATTGTTGAGAATATCAACGAAGCGCGACATGTGGGTGCCTTTGAAGTTGTGTGGCAGGCCCACGTACATATTGAAATTGGCAATCGTGTGCTGTACGCCTTCAGCCTTGTCGGCAACCACGATGGGGTGGCGGATGGATTTGATCCCCACTTTGTTGATGGCGATCTGGCGGCTGTCGGTCGACGATTGAACGTCCGGCATACCGGTCATGGTTTTTTTCTCTTGGGTCATGATGTTCTAGTTTTGTATTGAAGTGATGAATTGTTCGATCCGATGGCTTAAGGTGTCAAGATCGAGGCCTGCCGATTTGTAGAGATTCACCATATCACCATGCTCGATAAAGGTATCAGGCAGACCGATGCGCAGGCAGGGGCGGTGCAGATTAAGCGACTGCAATGCCCGTTGTACTTCGCTGCCCGCACCGCCGGTGACGGCGTTTTCTTCGAAGGTGATAATGAGGTCGTGCGACTTGGCCACATTCTCGAGCAACGCCAGATCGAGTGGCTTCGCAAAGCGCATGTTGACCACCGTGGCATTGAACTGATTGCCCAGCGTTTCTGCATGGGCCAGCAAGTTGCCGAAAGCCAGGAAGGCGATTTGCTGGCCCTGGCGCGTGATTTCGCCTTTGCCGATGGGCAGGGCTTTCAGATCCATGTCGGGCACAGTGCCCGTACCGCTGCCGCGTGGGTAACGTACCAGCGCCGGGCCGGGGTATTCATAGCAGGTGGTCAATAGCTGACGGCACTCCCGTTCGTTCGCCGGCGTGGCAATCACCATATTCGGGATGCAGAGTGCGTATGAGAGATCGAATGCACCATGGTGCGTCGGGCCATCGGCACCAACAAGGCCGGCGCGATCAACGGCAAAGGTGACATCCAGGTTCTGCAAAGCGACATCGTGTACGAGTTGGTCGTAGCCGCGTTGCAGGAAGGTTGAGTAAATGGCGAGCACAGGTTTCAGGCCTTCGCATGCCATGCCGGCTGCTAACGTAACCGCGTGCTGTTCGGCGATAGCCACATCGTAGTAGCGATCCGGGAAGCGTTCGGCGTAGGCTACCATGCCAGAGCCTTCGCGCATGGCCGGCGTAATGGCAACGAGATTGGGGTCAGTTGCTGCCATGTCGCAGAGCCAGTCGCCGAATACCTGGGTATAGGTGAGTGTTGATGCGCCTTTGGCTTTGCCGCTGTTGAGCCCTTGCGTGGTTTCGAATTGAGTGACACCGTGGTAGAGAATCGGGTCTTCTTCGGCCAGTTTGTAGCCTTGGCCCTTGCGCGTGACGATATGCAGAAAGCGCGGTCCGGGGAGCTGTTTCAGATTCTGCAGCGTGGGAATCAGTGCGTCCAGGTCGTGTCCATCGATGGGGCCGTAATAATGAAAGCCGAATTCTTCAAACAGCGTGCCCGGATTGATCATGCCTTTGACATGCTCTTCGGCACGCTTGGCAAAATCGAGCAACGTTTGCGACACGCCCAGAACTTTTTCGGCACCTTTCTTGGCTGTGTTGTAAAGCTTGCCGGAAGTGAGACGGGTCAGATAGTTGTAGAGTGCGCCGACGGGCGGCGAGATCGACATTTCGTTATCGTTCAGAATCACCAGCAGGTTGGCGTTGGCGACACCGGCATTGTTGAGGGCTTCAAAGGCCTGGCCGGCGCTCATGGCGCCATCGCCGATGATGGCGACGACCTGGCGCTGTTCGCCTTTTTGTTTGGCGGCCAGCGCCATCCCCAGTGCGGCTGAGATCGAGGTCGAAGAGTGACCTACTCCAAAGGTATCGTAGGCGCTTTCCGAACGTTTCGGGAAGCCGGCAATCCCGTTGAATTGACGCAGCGTGGACATCCTGTCACGACGGCCTGTCAGGATCTTGTGCGGATAGGTCTGATGCCCTACGTCCCAGACCAGGCGGTCTTCCGGTGTGTCGAAGACGGCGTGCAGTGCGACAGTCAGTTCGACGGTGCCCAGATTGGACGACAGATGCCCCCCCGTTTGTGCAACAGATTCCAGGAGAAACTGGCGTAGTTCCTGGCTGACCTGAAGCAGTTGCTCTCGTGAGAGCCTGCGTAGATCAGCTGGAGAATTGATTTGTGAGAGCAGTGTTGCAGACATCTTGTGAGCGATCAGTGGGTGCGCTGGATGATTTCCAGGGCGATATCTTGTAGGCGCGCGCCACGCGGTCCGATGGGTGTAATTAATGGCAACGCTTGGTTCAGCAGATCGTTGGCAAAGTTACGCGCACCTGCCAGGCCCATCAGGCTGACATAGGTCGGTTTGTCGGTTGCAGCGTCTTTGCCGGCGGTTTTGCCCAGGGTGTCGGTTGTCGCGGTGCAATCCAGAATATCGTCAACGACCTGGAAGAGCAGTCCCAGAATCTTGCCGAAGCGATCCAGTAATTCGAGTTGTTCGGTAGCCGGAGATTCACCGGCCAGTGCGCCCATGGAAATTGATGCACGAATCAGCGCGCCAGTCTTCATGATGTGCATTTGTTCCAGTTGGGCTGCATCCAACTGTTTGCCCACGGCAGCCAGATCAATGGCCTGGCCCCCCGCCATCCCAGCCGAGCCTGCGGCGCGGGCCAGTGTGCGTATCAGAGCGTGCACCGTTGCCGGTGGTAACGGTGCATCGGTGAGCGTGATGAACGCCTGTGTCTGTAATGCGTCACCAACCAGTAGCGCCGTCGCTTCGTCGTATTGGATGTGGCACGTCGGTTGACCGCGGCGCAGCGTGTCGTTATCCATGCAGGGCATGTCGTCATGCACCAATGAGTACACGTGAATCATCTCAATGGCCGCTGCGCAGAAATCCAGTGTGTCTGGCGAGGCGCCAACGGCTTCGCCTGCAGCGTGCACCAGAATGGGTCGCACGCGTTTCCCACCGTTCAGGCAGGCATAACGCATGGCTTCATGCAGCCGCTGCGGTACGTGCGTGGCGGGTGGCAAGTGATGATCCAGCGCGATCGTCGTTCGTTCGCGAATAGCTTGCATCCAGGCATGAAAGCTCATGCACGCTCCGTCGGGTTGAAATCGCTGAGACGTTCACCATCATATTGCTGGATACGTTGCTCGGCATCGCGCAGCAGGTTCGTACAGCGGGCGATGAGCTGTTGACCCCGTTGATAGCTCTGAAGGGTTTCTTCCAGGGGCAGGCGGTTATTTTCCACGGCCTGAATCAGGTTTTCCAGTTCGGCCATGGCGTCTTCGAAGCCCAACGTCTCCGGCGAAACAGGGTCGGTGTTACTTGCTGCGGCGGTGGTTTTACGAGCGGGCATCAGGGTCACGCGGTTGTAAGACGGAAGGTGCCGCGCTGGTCGGCACTAAAACATTGAAAGTTAACTGATTCGGGGCTTTCGGTCAATTTCCGGGCGGGGTACAATACGCCGTTTTCCTAATCATGATTGTGTGCGGAGGGACAGGGGATGTCAGCCTTTGACTCGCCCGAATTGCTGGCTGCGGCGCGAGCTCAGTTGCCGGTTTCCTGGTATTTCGACGAAGATTTGCTCGCTCTGGAGAAGAAGATTTTCTTCGAACAGGGGCCGGGCTATGTCGGCCATGAGCTCATGGTGCCGCATAACGGGGCTTACCGTACATTAGAAATCAAGGATCATGGCGCCATGCTGGTTAACCGCGACGGCGACATTGATCTCACCTCCAATGTTTGTCGCCACCGTCAGGCCATCATGCTGGATGGCGCGGGCACGCTGGATGGTCATATCGTGTGTCCGCTGCACCGCTGGACCTATGATCGTTTGGGTAGCCTGGTTGGCGCGCCACATTTTCCGGCAAATCCCTGCCTGAATCTGCAACGAACGCCCTTACAGAATTGGAATGGGCTGCTATTTGACGGCCAGCGCGATATTCGTGCGGATCTGGCGGGCATGAATTTGTCCAAGTCATTCGACTTTTCGGGCTACAAGCTCGACAGGGTCGTGATGCATGAGTGTAACTACAACTGGAAAACCTTTGTCGAGGTGTATCTCGAGGATTACCATGTTGTGCCGTTTCACCCCGGTTTGGGCGGTTTCGTGAATTGCGACGAATTGACCTGGCAATTCAGCGACTGGTATTCGATACAGCGTGTCGGTATTACCTCGTTAGGCAAACCGGGTTCGGCGACATATTCGAAATGGCACGAACAGGTGCGCAACCAGTACGCACATCTGGGTATGAACCCCGAGCACGGTGCAGTCTGGCTGACTTACTACCCGAATATCATGGTTGAGTGGTACCCGCATGTTCTGGTGGTTTCCACGCTGCATCCGCAAGGCGTTGATAAGACGATGAATATCGTCGAATTTTATTACCCGGAAGAAATCGTCGAGTTCGAACGCGAATTCATTGAAGCCGAGCAAGCGGCTTACATGGAAACCGCTATCGAAGATGACGAGATCGCTGAGCGGATGGATCGGGGGCGCCGTGCGCTCATGCGTGCCGGCCGCAATGAAATCGGTCCCTATCAGTCTCCTATGGAAGATGGCATGCTGCACTTCCACGAATTCTACCGTCGTATGCTCGGCGCGCACTTGAAGCCCTTCGGCGGTTAAGTTCGGGTGTGACCCAATTGACGCATCATCGGGCAGGCTGGCAATCCCTATGGATGGTGGTCGCCAGCTTTCTGTTCGGTTGCATGGGCGTATGCGTTAAATTTGCCGCAGGGAGCAACGATTCAGGTGAAATTGTTCTTTGGCGTTGCATAGTCGCCCTGTTCATTGTCTCCGGGATGATGCTGCTGCGTCGGCAAACCCCGAAAACCCCCCATCTGAAAAGCCATGCCTTTCGCTCGCTTTCGGGTTTTTCTGCGCTGTTCCTTTACTTTTATGCCATTACCCAGTTACCACTTGCGACAGCGGTGACCCTCAACTACACCTCGCCGATCTTCTTTGTTGTCTGGCAGATGCTGCTGCGGGGCTTCAGGCCAACAAAGCTGGCCTGGGTGGCTTTGCTCATTGGTTTTGTGGGGGTAGCGCTCCTGTTGCGTCCCTCAGTTGATGGCGACCACCTGTTCGGCGCGGTTCTCGGCCTGATTTCGGGTGGTCTTGCCGGTCTGGCGTATTTTCATATCCGGCAACTCGGCGCGCTTGGCGAGCCAGAGTGGCGTACGGTGTTCTACTTTTCTCTGTTTTCTGCGTTGGGTGCCTCGCTCTGGGTCGGGTGGCATGGTTTTCATTGGCCGGAACCAACGGATATGGCGTGGTTGATTGGCGCCGGGATATTTGCGACCGGCGCTCAGTTGGCGTTAACGCGCGCATATCGGCTCGGGAAAACCGTGTTCGCGAACGCGCTGGCCTATACCACGGTCATTTTCGCGAGCCTATTTGGCTGGCTTTTCTTCGGAGAGCGCATCGACGCCCTGGGTTGGGCGGCGATCGGCCTCATCATGCTGAGTGGCGTGATCGCTTCTCGCGTGCGTTTGCAACCCGATGCCCACGGCGCCTGATTCTCGCCTATAATGCGGGCTCGTCTGGCCTGAGCCCCCATAGCATGAAGGTCGTGCAGTTGATTTGTAATCATCAGGCGTTGGTTCGATTCCGACTGGGGGCACCATTCACAAGTTCGCTAAAACCCGCCAAAGCCCGGTAAGCCCAATAAATACAAGGTTTCCGGGCTTTTT
>JBLIZO010000073.1:0-4176 GCA_048859965.1 Fluviibacter sp. | reverse complement strand
AAGCCTATGATCACATCCTGCCGCAGGTGAAGCAGGAGCCGCAACTCACCGCCGCTTATGCCGAAGCGTTGGCCGCCTTGGGTGATATGAAGCGCGCGCAGGCCTGGATCGACGCCGCCCTCAAGCGCGGTAGCGCCGACCCGCAGCTTGTCTTTCTGGCCGGTGGCTTAGCCTTTGCACAGGGCGATAACGCCAAGGCGATTCGTTACTGGGAGCAGGTGCTCAAAGCCTTCCCGCCGGGTTCGGATGAAGCGAAGTTCGTGCAGGAAAACATTGCCGAAGCCAAAGCCAGGTTGAAATAAAAAAAGGGCGCCCGATCGTAAGACCAGCGCCCTTCGTGCATGGGGACAAACGTTTTACTTCAGTGTCCTGCCCGTTCTTTCCACAGCGGCCTGATCCAGCGCATGCTGCGCTTCGGGCGGCATATAGTTCTCATCGTGCTTGGCCAGCACCTCCGTGGCTTTGAAGGTCGTGCCATGGTCATCCAGCTTGCCCTGGGCCACGACACCCTTACCTTCGCGGAACAGATCCGGCAGGATACCCGTATAGGTCACCGGAACGTCGTTGGCCGTATCCGTCACGATAAAGCGCACATTTACCCCGTCGCGTTGTACGCTGCCCTCTTTCACCATCCCGCCGATGCGGAAGGCGCGATGCTTTGGCGCTTCGCCCGACACCACCTGCGATGGCGTAAAGAAGAACACCAGATTCTCTTCAAAAGCGTTTAATACCAGCGCGGCGGCGGTACCCAACACGGCCAGTGCCCCGATAATCAGGGCAAATCGTTTATGACGTGGTTTCATGGCGCTATTTTACCAATGATATGAAATAGTCATCCGGTAAGAATTTGTAAGAATTGCTATGGCGAAGTTGGTTTAATCTAATGCTCTGATTTCACGTAGTGTTGTTATGAGTCTGTTCTTTTCCAACATGCTGTTAGGTCGCCTGCCGACCGAGGTGCCCAAGAGCAAAGGCCGGGTGGTGTCGTTTGCGGGGTCGGATAGCGATATTCGTCTGGTGACGGGTTCTATGCGTGAGCGTGTGCTCGGGTTTCTTTATCTAAGCGGCATTCCCTGCGTGGCACGGGACATTGCCACGGGCATCAAGAGCAACCCCAGCCGGGTGACAAGGACGCTGAAAGATCTGATTGATGGGGGCGACGTGGACGCGATCAAGCACGAGGGGTGTGTGATGGAGTATTCGCTGACGTCTCAAGGTGTTAAAACCTTAAAAGCATCGCCCGTATTCGCCGAGTTGAAGCCTTAGGTTTTAAACGTCCTGGCTTTGCTGTATCTGCCGGATGGCCTGCTTGCGGCGATGACGTACCAGCAGGGGTTCGATGAGCATGGCAGCGGCGCAGACGCCGAAGCTGCCCCAGACGTAAAAGCCATAGCCACCCATGGCAATAAAGTCGCTGACGGATTGCCACTGCATTATGCGGCCTCCTTCACGTCGGGCAGGTGTTTGACCCATTCGGTATTGCCCTCACGCTCCAGCATGATGGTGCGGGCGCGCATGAGGGCAACGGCGATGGTGTAAGCCCAGAAGGCGAGTGCCATGATGAGCATGCCCCAGAGCATGGTGCTGGCCATGCTGGGTGATTTGGTCAGTGAGACGGATGCGCCCTGGTGCAGGGTGTTCCACCATTTGACCGAGAAATAGATGATGGGCACGTTAACGACACCGACCAGCGATAATACGGCGCCGGCGCGGTCGGCGCGACGCGGATCATCGATCGCTGCCTGCAGCGCCATGTAGCCGAGGTATAGGAAGAACAGAATCAGCTCGGACGTCAGCCGGGCATCCCACACCCACCAGGTGCCCCACATCGGCTTGCCCCAGAGGGCGCCGGTCCACAGCGAGAGAAAGGCAAAGAGCGCGCCGGTAGGCGCCAGGGCGCTGGTCATCATGCCGGACAGGCGGGTGTTGAAGGTCAGTCCCAGCAGCGACCAGAAGGCCATGATGCAATAGATGAACATTGACATCCAGCTGGCCGGTACATGGATAAAGATGATGCGATAGCCCTCGCCTTGCTGTGCGTCGGTAGGCGCCACGAAGAAGCTGATGTAAAGACCGATGGCGCCGAAGATGGCGGCCAGTGTCCAGAAAATGGGAATCAGCTTGCCGGCCAGCGGGTAGAACGTGCTGGGGGCACTGAATTTGAACCAGTTGATCATGCCGCTATTTTATTCCAAAGAGATACGCAGTGCTGCGGTAGTGGCCCACGGCGCAAATGCGGTGGCCAGAACGAGCAGCGCGCCGAGCAGGTAGAGGTGTCCGGCCGCGCCCAGACCGGCGATGTAGGATTCGACGGCGCCGGCGCCGAAAATCAGCGTGGGCACATACAGTGGTAGTACCAGGAGCGAAACGAGCAGGGCGCTGCCGCGCGCGCCCAAGGTAAGGGCTGCGCCGATGGCGCCGATCAGCGACAGTAGCGGTGTACCGATGAGCAGCGAGATCATGAGCACACCGATGGCATCGGTGGGCAGATCGAACTGCAGGCCAATGACCGGTGCCAGCAGCACCAGCGGCAGACCGCAGACGAGCCAGTGTGCGCTGATTTTACCCGCAACCAGAATGCTCAGCGGTTCGGGCGAGAGGGCCATCTGTTCCAGCGTACCGTCTGCATGGTCGGCGGCAAATAGGCGCTGCAGGCCGAGCAGCGTGGCGAGCAGTGCGGCGATCCACATGGCACCCGGCGCGATTTTGCGCAGCAGGTCCGGTTCGGGGCCGATACCGAGTGGCAAGAGCGTGGTGACGATAACGAAAAAGAAGAGCGCGGTCAGCACTTCGGTCTTGCGCCGCATGACAAGCAGCAGATCACGGCTGAGGGCGGCGAAATACGCGGAAAGCAGTGTGGAGAAAAACGCCATGTCAGCGGCTCCCCGAGAGGTTGAGTACAAAACCGGCCGTGTCGGTGCCCAGATCAGGCGTCTGGTGACTGGTGAGTACGATCATGCCGCCGTTTCGGAGATGGGTTTTAAGGCAATCCTGCAGGTCGGCGATGGCGTGAACGTCCAACGCGTTGAAGGGTTCGTCCAGAATCCACAATTTCGCCGGGCGCAACAACAGGCGGGCCAGCAAACCACGGCGTTTCTGGCCGGCGGAGAGTACGCGGGCGGGCAGATGCTGGCGTTTGGCCAGGCCCATGCGTGTGAGCGCATCGCGAATCGCGGCATCGGTGACCTTGAGCCCGTCCATGGCCATGAGGCCCCGGAGGTTCTCGGTCAGCGTGAGGTCTTCCTTGAGGCTGGCGTGGTGACCCAGATAGAGCATATCGGCGTGATAGACGCTGCGCTGTTTGCCGATGGCAACCCCTTGCCAGGTTACCGTTCCGGCGGCGGCCAGCGCCAGGCCGGCCAGAATGCGCAGCAGGCTTGTTTTACCGGCACCGTTTTCACCTTGCAGGTACAGCCATTGCCCGGCGCTCAGTTGCAGCGACAGGCCGGTGAACAATGTCTGCGTACCGCGAATGCAGCTTAGATCGGCGGCCGCGAGTAGCGGCGAGGGTGTTGCGTAGGTCATCAGGCATGATCCTACCGGAGCTACGCTTTTGGCGCTACGCCAGATGGTTTTTGCACTGCGGTAAAATGAACAGACTATGTCGAATAGCCATTTCAAGGACGAGATGCGTGATGGTCTGGCCGCTCTGGGTGAGCGGTTGAAACGCCTGCGCGGCGGCCATGAGCGCGATCCCCTGGAGGAACTGCTGGTCGCCTGTCTTGACCCGGAGGCGGACGAGCTCGACCTGCTGAAGGATCTGTACGCGGCGTTGCGCCCGGCGCGCGGCGAGGGCAGCGCGGCGGCAGTTGAACGATTCAACGCGCTGATTACCTGTTTGCGGGAAAACCCCGTGCTGGCGGCGGCGTTTCGTCGGCATTATGTGCATTTCTTCACCCGGCGACAGTTGCGCGCGTTTTTTGCCGACAGCGGGATTTTGCCGGCAACCGGCTTCTTTTCGGAGTGGGCGCGTATTCTGGTGCACCGTGTGCTGCCAGAGGTACCGAATAAAGCCGATGCCAAGGCCTGTATCCATATCTTTCTGAATGACCCGGATGACTGGGTATGGTTGTCGGCCATTCCGGAAGATGCCTTGTTCCGTTTCTGGCAGTTATTGGCGCCGACTGATGAACTGGACGAAGCTGCCTGGAAAGAACTGGTCCGGGCGCTGCTGGA
>JBLIZO010000072.1:0-8615 GCA_048859965.1 Fluviibacter sp. | reverse complement strand
CACGGACCGCACGGACCGGTATCGGCCATCTGCCAGAAATTATCCGACGCATAGCGGGCACCCTTGTTGTCGCCGATGCGAATGATGCGATCAACAGGCACACCCACTTCCTTCGACCAGATCTCGTAGGCTTCGTCATCTTCCTGGTACACCGTGACCCACAGCTTCTCTTTCGGCAGGCCATAAACGCCGGTCAGCAGCTCCCAAGCGAAGTTAATGGCATCCCGCTTGAAGTAGTCACCGAAGCTGAAGTTACCCAGCATTTCAAAAAACGTGTGGTGACGCGCGGTGTAACCGACGTTCTCCAGATCGTTGTGCTTACCGCCAGCACGCACACTGCGTTGTGACGAGGTTGCGCGCGTGTAGGGGCGCTTGTCCTGCCCCAGGAACACATCCTTGAACTGAACCATGCCCGAGTTCGTGAAGAGCAGGGTCGGGTCGTTTCCCGGCACCAGCGAGCTGGAGGGCACAATGGTATGGCCTTTGGATTCGAAGAAACGGAGAAACTTTTCCCGGATTTCGGCGCTTTTCATAAGGAGATGATCCTGGTGCGGTTGCAGTAACTGGATGAACGATTGATCGGTCGCAAGAGCTTACTTGCGGCCTTTTTTGGCAGCCGTGGTGGCAACCGTTGGCAGCGGCTGATAAACCGCCTGGCCACGAACTACGGCGTTATCCAGCGCTGTCTTGGCCGATTTCTTGCCCGTGAAAACGGCGTCCATCTCCTCGTTCAGAATCTGGCGCAGTTGCGGATTGAATGAGATCCAGCCGACATGGGCGCCTGCAGCGGCAGGACGCATCACATTCGTCAGGCCCAGATCCTGCGCCTTCAGATCATCGCGCAGCAGCTTGCTCTGGGCGGCGGCCTGCGAGGCGGGTGTCAACGGCAGGAACCCACCCTGGCGTGCGATGGTCAACTGGGTTTGCGGCGTCAGTGTGAATTCGAGGAACCTGGCGGCAGCCTTATACTCGTCCTTGCTGTGACCCTGCCCCACCCAGATCGCGCCGCCAGCAGCCAGCGTGTTGAACGGCGCACCGGTGTTATCGTCGATCACCGGCAGCGAAGTCACACCATAATCAAACTTGTTCGTGGCCTGCAGTTCCGAAATAATCTCGGCATTGGTCGTAATCATGCCGCACTCACCGCTGACGAAATGGGCATCGGCTTCGTTGTTGAAACCAAAGCTCGTGAAATATTGGGTTTTGTACCAGGAAGTCAGACGCGCCAGGTGACGTACCTGAATCAGGGTATTGAACGCCAGCTTGCCGTCAGCGGTAACGGTCGGCGCACCGGCCCAGGCCGAGACGTTATCGATATGCACCCACACCGGCCACGAGGTCGTGTAGGAGCAACGCGCTTTCAGCTTGCCCGAGATGTCCTGCAGTTCTTCCCAGGTCTTGGGCGGCTTGTTCGGATCCAGGCCCGATTCCTTGAACTGTTCCTTGTTCCAGAACAGCAGCGGTGTCGTAAACGCCACCGGCAGCGCCTGCACCTGGCCCTTGACGGTCACGGCGTTGCGCAACGGTTCAGCAATTGCTTTGGCGTTGAACTTCACCTTGTTATCGGCTAACAACTTCTCGACCGGGACGAAAGCATCGGGTTTACCCAGGTATTGGGCCAGATCGACACGCGTGGCGAGATTGAGAATGGCCGGTTTGCCGTTGGGCACGCGTCGAACCAGGCGCACCTCGACGTCTTTACTCTCGGCATTAAAGCCTGTGACCAGTTTTTCCAGTTCACGGGCGTGCTGACCGTCGAGCTGGTGCGCCATCGTCAGTTCGGTCTTGGCCAGGGCCGTGGCCGACAACGCCATGAGGCTCAGCGCCAGCAGCGAACGCACCGGGGTCACGCGGGCAGTACGGGTCAGACGGTTCGTGAACATAAACATTCCTATTGTGTGAATAGTCAAAACAGAGGACGGCAAAAACGTCCCAACACCCTGAATTATACGGAGTTAAGCGCCGATTCTGGGAGTGGTGTTATGTATAATCCGCCCATGACAGAATTGAATGTGGAATTAGCGGCAGAAGCCCTGCCCGAAGCGCTCGAAATCGACACGCCAGCCATCCCGACTTTTGCGGACCTGGGACTGGATCCGGCAATCATGCGCGCGATTACCGAAACCGGTTACACAACACCGACGCCGATTCAGGCGGCGGCTATTCCCGCCGTGATGAGCGGCCGCGATCTGAAAGCCTGCGCCCAAACCGGCACCGGCAAAACGGCCGCCTTCAGCC
Source organism: Fluviibacter sp. (assembly GCA_048859965.1). Taxonomy (GTDB): domain Bacteria; phylum Pseudomonadota; class Gammaproteobacteria; order Burkholderiales; family Rhodocyclaceae; genus Fluviibacter. The sequence continues at coordinate 6,377 of JBLIZO010000072.1, read as the reverse complement.
TGCCGCTGCTGCAGCGCCTGCTACCACACGCCAACAGCAGCACGTCGCCGGCCAAACACCCGGTGCGCGCGCTGATCCTTACGCCGACGCGTGAACTGGCAATTCAGGTCTACGACAATCTCAAAACCTATGGCAAGCACCTGCCCTACCGCATCGCGTGTGTGTACGGTGGCACCGATATCAAACCTCAGATCGCCGAACTCAAGCTGGGCGTCGAGTTTCTGGTCGCCACGCCGGGCCGCTTTCTCGATCTGGTAGAACAAAAAGCGGTCAGCCTGCATTCTGTCCAGGCGATTGTGCTCGACGAGGCTGATCGTATGCTGGACATGGGCTTCATCCCCGATGTACAGCGTATTCTGAACCTGCTGCCCAAGACCCGCCAGGGCCTGCTGTTCTCCGCCACCTTCTCGACAGAGATCCAGAAGCTGGCTGACACCATGCTGCAAAACCCCGAATTTATCGAGGTAGCCCGCCGTAACAGTGTCTCGGAAACCATTACGCACCAGGTGTACCCGGTCGCCGAGCACCGCAAGCTGCCACTGCTGGTCAATCTGCTGCGTACGGGCGCTCTGACCCAGGTGCTGGTATTTGTGCGCACCAAACAAGGTTGCGGCCGTCTGGCGCGCGCCCTGAACCACGCCGGTATCAAAGCCGACGCGATTCACGGTGATAAATCCCAGTCAGAGCGCATGAAGGCGCTCAATGCCTTCAAAAACGGCGAGATTCAGACGCTGGTCGCCACCGATGTGGCCGCTCGCGGCATCGACATCGAAGAATTACCATTCGTCGTGAATTACGAACTGCCCCATACGCCCGAAGATTACGTGCATCGCATCGGCCGCACGGGGCGCGCGGGCAACCTGGGTAATGCCGTATCGCTGGTCTGCGCCGATGAAACCGGCTATCTGGCCGATATCGAAAAATTGATCAAAAAGTCGATCACGCAGAACACCTGCCCCGGCTTTGAGCCGGAAGCCGATTGGGCATATCCGCCTTCGGGCAAAAAGCGTGACCGCAGTGCGCTCAATACCCAGCGTACCCAGGACAAACCTCAGCGCCAGGATCGCGGCGAGCGCCGTGAAGGCGAAGGCCGCCGCGAACGTGATTCTGATCGCCCAAGCCGCAACCGCTACGAACGCGAGGGACGTGACCGCCCTTCGTCCACGAACGCATACACCCCGCCGCGTCTCGCCAAAGTCGCGGCCGATGGTTTTGACTTCACCAAGCCCTACGAGGCGACCGCATCGGACGTCAGCGGCGAGAGCCCAACGGCGAACGCGCCATCTGCATCCCGTCGGCCGACGCGTATGGTCGCCGCCTTGCTGGGCGGACTGAAAAAACCCCCAACGCTCTAAGGAGAACACCATGGGTAACCGACTGAGCAAGATCGTCACACGTACAGGCGACGGTGGTACCACCGGCCTGGGTGATGGCTCGCGCGTGGGCAAGGACAGCCCGCGCATCGATACACTGGGCGAAATCGATGAGTTGAACTCGGCGATTGGTGTACTGCTGGCCGAACCGCTTCCAGCAACATGCGCCAACATACGCGACACCCTGCTGACGGTGCAGAACCATCTGTTCGATCTCGGCGGCGAGGTCTGCATCCCTGGTTACAAGAGCATCACTGAAGCGCATATTACGCAGCTTGAGGCCTGGGCCGAACACTACAACGAACAACTCACGCCCCTCAAGGAATTCATCCTCCCCGGTGGTACCCGCCCGGCAGCACTCGCACACCTGGCGAGAACGATCTGTCGCCGCGCCGAGCGCTCGATCGTGCACCTGGGCCATAACGAAGCGGTGTCCGATCACGCCCGCCAGTACCTGAACCGCCTATCAGATCTGCTGTTCGTCATCGGGCGTACGCTCAATCTCGCCGGTGGTAATGGCGATGTACTCTGGCAGAACACGCGCGGTCGTTAACACCCGATCCAGATTCTCTATACGCAGCAGACGTAAAAAGCCCGATCAGCATCACGCATGATCGGGCTTTGGCTTTTTAAACGGCCGAGCTTATTTGTCCGTCACCGCCAGACGACGCTGACGGACACCTTCTGCCAACTGGTCGAGCAATTTAACGCTGTCTTCCCAGTTAATACACGCATCGGTAATGCTCACACCGTAATCCAGCGGCTTACCGGGCACCAGATCCTGACGGCCCGCATTGATGTGCGATTCCACCATCACCCCCATAATGCGTTCCTCACCGGCTGCGAGTTGGCCCGCGACATCTGTCGCCACGTCCATCTGGCGTTGGTATTCCTTGCGGCTATTACCATGCGAGAAGTCGATCATCACGCGCGCAGGAATGCCCGCTTTGGCCATATCGGTACAAGCGGCATCGACACTCGCCGTATCGTAATTCGGTTCTTTACCGCCACGCAGAATCACGTGGCAATCTTCATTGCCGAGCGTCTGCACAATGGCCGCATGGCCCGACTTGGTGACCGACAGAAAGTGATGCGGCGACTGCGCCGAGCGGATGGCATCCAGTGCAATACGCACATTGCCATCAGTGCCGTTCTTGAAGCCCACCGGACACGACAGACCTGAGGCCAGCTCGCGGTGCACCTGCGATTCTGTCGTACGCGCACCAATAGCGCCCCAGCTGATCAGATCGCCCACATACTGCGGCGTAATCATGTCCAGAAACTCGGTAGCACATGGCAGGCCGATGGTGTTGACATCCAGCAGCAGCTTGCGGGCACGGCGTAGGCCTTCGTTGATATCGAAGCTGTTGTCCAGGTGCGGGTCGTTGATGAGCCCCTTCCAACCGACGGTAGTGCGTGGTTTTTCAAAATAGACACGCATCACAATCAACAGGTCATCCGACAGACGCTCAGCTTCAACGGCCAGACGGCGTGCGTAATCCAGCGCCATTTCCGGATCGTGAATCGAGCAAGGCCCGATCACCACAACCAGACGATCATCGGCACCATGCAGCACACGATGAATACCCTGACGTGCTGCTGTGACGCGTTGGGCTACGGCGGCACCGACCGGAAACGCATTGAGCACGGTCGCTGGCGGCGCCAGCTCGCTGATTGCTGCAATACGTACATCATCGGTCGTCGATGGGCTGTTATGAGTTGTAACGGTTTCAACCATGATCTTTCCTTCGGGACTCACACGCCTTCTTGCGGGTTCAGTTTGGCCGGTTCGTTATGCAGGCGGTTCAAAGCGTTGAGGTAGGCCTTCACCGAAGCGATGACGATATCGGTATCGGCACCACTGCCATTCACCACACGACCACCCTTGGACAGGCGTACCGTGACATCGCCCTGCGCATCGGTGCCCGATGTGATGTTATTCACCGAATAAAGGAGCAGTTCACTGCCGCTATTCAGGACTGACTCAATGGCCTTGAACGTGGCATCGACCGGACCCGAACCCGTGGATTCGGCCTTCTTCTCTTCACCACCGACCGACAAGGTCAAACGGGCGACCGGGGTTTCTCCGGTTTCCGATGTCACTTGCGAGTAAGTCAGTTTGTAGTGCTCGGTTTCCGGCGTGACCGCTTCATCAGACAACAAGGCCTGAAGATCTTCATCAAAGATCTCATGTTTCTTGTCGGCCAATTCCTTGAATCGGGCGAAAGCCGAATTCAAGGCCTCTTCACTCTCCAGCACCACGCCCAATTCAGCCAGACGGGACTTGAACGCATTGCGGCCCGAATGCTTACCCAGCACGAGCTTGTTCTGCGACCAGCCGACATCTTCGGCACGCATGATTTCGTAGGTTTCACGATGCTTGAGTACGCCATCCTGGTGAATACCGGACTCATGGGCAAAGGCATTGGCGCCGACGATGGCCTTGTTCGGCTGTACCGGATAACCGGTGATCTGCGAAATGAGCTTCGAAGCCGGCACGATTTGCGTGGCATCAATCCGTGTTTCTACCGGGAAGATGTCGGCACGCGTACGCACCGCCATCACAACCTCTTCCAGCGAGGCATTACCGGCACGCTCGCCAAGGCCATTGACCGTACATTCCACCTGACGGGCACCCGCCATCACTGCGGCCAACGAGTTGGCCACAGCCAAGCCGAGGTCGTTATGGCAATGCACCGACCAGACGACTTTGTCCGAACCCGGTACGCGCTCAATCAGTTGACGAATGGTTTCGGCATACTGACCCGGTACGTTATAACCCACCGTATCCGGCACATTCAGCGTGGTGGCACCGGCCTTGATCACGGCTTCGAACACACGGCAAAGGAAATCAATATCCGAGCGGCCGGCATCTTCTGCCGAAAACTCCACGTCATCGGTGTATTCACGTGCCCAGCCAATCGCTTTAACTGCTTGCTCAACCACCTGATCCGGGGTCATACGGAGCTTCTTCTCCATATGAATCGGGCTGGTGGCAATAAAGGTGTGCACACGTTTACGCGGGGCCGGAGCAATCGCTTCACCCGCACGACGGATGTCGTTTTCATTGGCACGGGCCAACGAACAGATCGTCGATTCACGAATGACCTGGGCGATCGAGTTAATCGAATCAAAGTCACCGGGTGACGCGGCTGCAAAACCGGCTTCGATCACGTCCACACGCATACGCTCCAGTTGGCGTGCGACACGGATCTTTTCATCCTTGGTCATCGACGCGCCAGGGCTTTGTTCGCCATCACGCAACGTGGTATCAAAAATGATCAATTGGTCTTTTTTCATGTCAGGCTCCTGAGGGCCGGGTCATTCATGACCCAACCTGAATTCAATCTGGGGATCCGGCAACTTAAGCAACAATCACCGGAAAAGTCTTTAGCAATGTGGGGTGTTTAATATGTGCGCGCCACGCGCAGCAGCGGACGTGCACCCAGTAGCAGGTGCAGCCAATACGTCGCCCGACCACCCGAGATGGCCTTCTGAGCAAGAAACGTTATAAACATTGCAGACATAGTTGTAATAATATAAGCCTTAGAGGCCTCGCTGGCAATTGTTTTTACCTATCACTTCAATAGCTTCGGTCTGGCTGCATGACCCGGCTGAGAGGAATAAGATCATGAAACTGGATGCCGCCCGTTCCGTGCTGCTGATCATTGATCTGCAGGAACGTCTGTTACCCGCCATAGATGGCGGGCAAAACGTGATCGAACATAGTGCCTGGTTGATCGGGGTCGCCCGTCGGCTGGCCGTTCCCGTGCTTCTCACCGAACAATACCCGCAGGGGCTGGGCACTACGGCGCCCGCGATTGCCCAGCTGATCCAGCCCGAAGAGATGCTTGAAAAAATTCACTTCTCTGCGGTGGCCGAGGGCAATCTCCTCGATCACCCCGCTGCGCAGCGTAAACAATGGGTGATTTGCGGCACAGAATCGCATGTCTGCGTACAACAAACCGTACTGGACTTACTGGCCGCCGGCCGGGACGTGGCCGTGGTGGAAGAAGGCGTCGGCTCCCGCCAGGCCAGAGACAAAGCACTTGCACTAGAACGCATGCGCCAGCAAGGCGCTCAAATCGTCTCGCGTGAAATGGTGGCATTTGAATGGCTAGGAAAGGCTGACACCCCGGCCTTCCGCAGCGTACTTAAAGACTTTATCCGCTAAAAACGGCGTCCAACTCAGCTTGCGTTGTTGGCCGCAATACTCGGGCAATTTCCTGCCCATCCTTCATTAGGATCAGTGCCGGCCAGAGTTTCACTGCAAAAGTGCGTCCGAGACGCCTACCCCGCCCGTCCTCAATACGCAAATGCTTCACTTCCGGATGCCGTTTAAGCGCATCGGCAATGAAAGGCTGCGCCGCCTGACAATGCGGACACTCGTTGATGCCAAACTCCAGCAACACAGCACCACGCAAGGCATCAACCTCCTCACGGGATGGTTCGGGCACAGCAAAGGGCACTGCAGGCACGGAACTCATGGCATTCTCCTGAACTATCGACCGTAAAGAGCCATTATCATAGCGCCCATGTTGCCCCATCATCTAGAACTTCTTGCACCCGCCCGCGACGCCGATATTGGTATCGAAGCGATCAATCATGGCGCCGATGCCGTCTACATTGGCGGCCCTTCATTTGGTGCCCGTGCTGCGGCTGATAATACGGTTCAGGATATCGCCCGTCTCGCCAAATATGCACACCGCTTTAATAGCCGCATCTTCGTCACACTCAACACCATTCTGCGCGATGACGAACTGGAACCGGCCCGCAAGCTGGCCTGGCAACTCTACGATGCCGGTGTTGATGCACTGATCATTCAGGACATGGGGCTACTGGAAATCGATTTACCGCCCATCCAGCTACATGCCAGCACCCAAACGGACATCCGCACGCCTGAGAAAGCCCGCTTCATGCAGGACTGCGGCCTTTCGCAAATCGTGCTGGCGCGCGAACTCACCCTCGAACAAATCGCCGCCATCGACGCGGCGCTGGGCCCAC
>JBLIZO010000071.1:0-14082 GCA_048859965.1 Fluviibacter sp. | reverse complement strand
CCTTACGATCGACTTCGATCGAGGCCTTCTTCAGACCATTCATGAAACGGCTGTAGGTCAGACCCAGTTCACGCGACGCTGCGTTGATACGAGCGATCCACAGGGTACGGAACTGACGCTTGCGCTGACGACGGTCACGGTACTGGTATTGACCGGCCTTCATCACCGCCTGCTTGGCGATACGGTATACGTTCTTACGACGACCGCGGTAACCCTTGGCCAGTTTCAGAACTTTCTGGTGGCGAGCGCGCGCCGTTACACCACGTTTAACGCGAGGCATAGTCTATTCTCCTTATGCGTAGGGCAGCATGGCTCGGACCGATGCGACGTCCGAGGCGTTAACGGTTTCCGGACCGCGCAGTTGGCGCTTGGACTTGGTCGTCTTCTTGGTCAGGATATGGCGCTTGAATGCGTGGCCGCGCTTGATGCTGCCGCTGCCACGAACGCGGAAACGCTTGGCTGCGCCGCTTTTCGTCTTCATCTTGGGCATATCTATGCTCCTTTATAACATGTCATCAGGTGGTTTCCGACGGAAACTCTTGTTAACCCGATGCCACTTGTAATGACCCGGCTGCTCGCGCAACCCGGTCAATCCTGCTGAAAACCGCTACCACCTGATTGGATTCAGGCTGCAGCCGTTTCCGTCTGTTCGTCCTTCGCCTTCGGTTTGGCGCTTGCCGGGGCTTTCTTGACCGGGGCAATCACCATCACCATCTGGCGACCTTCCATCTTCGGCATCTGCTCGACCGAGCCAATGTCTTCGAGATCCGCCTTGACGCGTTCCAACTGACGCATCCCGAACTCCTGATGCGACATTTCACGACCGCGGAAACGCAAGGTCACTTTGACCTTGTCGCCTTCACCCAGGAAGCGCACCATGTTGCGCATCTTGATCTGGTAGTCGTTCTCATCGGTACCGGGGCGCAGCTTCACTTCCTTGACCTGAACCTGCTTCTGCTTCAGTTTGGCTTCGTGCTGACGCTTGGCTTCCTGGTATTTGAACTTGCCGTAATCCATGATACGGCAGACCGGCGGCGCAGCCGTCGGGGCAATTTCGACCAGATCCAGTTCGGCTTCATCAGCCTGCGCGAGCGCGTCGCGAATGGAAACCACACCCAGCTGTTCGCCTTCGGGGCCGAGCAGGCGGACCTGCGGCGCGGTGATTTCCTCATTGAGGCGGTTCGACTTCGGAAGAGCTATGACCTGTACTCCTAATTCATTAAAAAAAACAAACCGCACTTACCGGTAAGCGGCAACGTCTGCTTGCAGACGCTTAATCAGGTCTGCGACAGTCATCTGCCCCAGATCCTGACCCCCACGGGTACGCACGGCCACGAGACCGGCTTCTTTTTCCTTGTCACCAACGACAAGTTGGTAAGGCAGCCGGTTAACGCTATGTTCGCGAATTTTATAGGTAATTTTCTCATTACGCAAATCCGCTTCGGCCCGGAAGCCAGCCGCATGTAGCTGATTCACCACATCTTCGGCGTAATCGGCCTGTTTTTCGGAGATATTGAGCACCACGGCCTGCACGGGCGCAAGCCAGGTCGGCAATGCACCCGAGTGGTTTTCGATCAGAATGCCGATAAAACGCTCCAGAGAACCCAGAATGGCCCGATGCAGCATCACCGGCACCTTGCGGCTGTTGTCCTCAGCCACATATTCTGCCCCCAAACGGCCCGGCATCGAGAAATCGACCTGCATCGTGCCGCACTGCCACGAACGACCAATGGCGTCCTTGATATGAAATTCGATCTTCGGACCGTAGAAGGCGCCTTCGCCTGGCAGCTCGGTCCATTCCAGACCCGAAGCACGTAGACCAGCGCGCAGCGCCTCTTCGGCTTTGTCCCAGATTTCATCGGAACCGACACGCCCTTCGGGGCGCAGCGCCAGTTTGACGGCGACTTCGTTGAAGCCGAAATCAGCATACACTTGCTTCACCAGTGCATTGAAGGCCGTCACTTCGGCTTCGATCTGATCTTCGGTACAGAAGACGTGGCCATCATCCTGCACAAAACCACGTACGCGCATCAGGCCATGCAACGCACCGGACGATTCGTTACGGTGGCACGAACCGAATTCACCATAACGCAGTGGCAGATCGCGGTACGAACGCAAACCCGCGTTGTACACCTGCACGTGACCCGGGCAATTCATCGGCTTCAGCGCGTAGTGGCGCTTTTCCGACTCGGTCGTGAACATGTTCTCGTGGTAGTGATCCCAGTGACCCGACTTCTCCCACAGGGAACGGTCCAGAATCTGCGGGCAACGCACTTCCTGATAGCCATTGTCGCGATAAACGCGACGCATGTATTGCTCCACTTCCTGCCAGACCGCCCAGCCCTTGGGGTGCCAGAACACCAGGCCCGGGGCTTCGTCCTGCATGTGGAACAGGTCCAGCGCGCGCCCCAAACGGCGGTGGTCGCGCTTCTCGGCCTCTTCCAGCATGTGCAGATAACCGTCCAAGTCTTCCTTCTTGGCCCAGGCGGTACCGTAAACACGCTGCAGCTGCTCATTCTTGGGGTCGCCACGCCAGTAGGCACCGGCAATCTTCATCAGCTTGAAATGCTTGAGCTTGCCAGTCGATGGCACGTGCGGCCCGCGGCAAAGGTCGATGAAATCGCCTTCGCGGTACAGCGACACCTCCTGATCCTGCGGAATCGCCGCGATCAGTTCGGCTTTGTAACGCTCACCCTGACCTTCAAAGAACTTGACGGCGTCATCACGCGACCAGACTTCACGCGTGACCGGGATATCTTTCTTGGCCAACTCGGCCATACGCTTTTCGATGGCAACCAGATCGTCCGGTGTAAACGGGCGCGAATACGCAAAGTCGTAGTAGAAGCCATTTTCAACCGTCGGCCCGATGGTGACCTGCGCCTCCGGGTACAGTTCTTTCACGGCATAGGCCAGCAGGTGGGCCGTCGAGTGACGAATCAGCTCCAGCCCTTCCGGGTCTTTGTCGGTAATGATGGCGAGCGGCGAATCCGTTTCGATCAGATAGCTGGTGTCCACCAGTTTGTCACCGACTCGGCCGCCAAGGGCGGCACGGGCCAGGCCTGCACCAATACTGGCGGCCACATCCAGCACGGTGACGGATTGGTCATACTGACGCTGAGAACCATCAGGAAGCGTAATAACGGGCATATCAAGCTCGCGATCAAAAACAAACAGGCAAACAAAAAGCCAGAGCAGGTGGCCGGGGTCGCGATGATTGCGATATTCGGCGAATCTGACTCTGGCTTCAGTGTTGAATTCGTTGGTAGGCGCGATTGGACTCGAACCAACGACCCCCACCATGTCAAGGTGGTGCTCTAACCAGCTGAGCTACGCGCCTACTGCAGGAGCCGGATTCTAACCAAACTGTTCGCGCTTTGCAACTACAAAACAACAATCAGCTCGGCAAGCCCTGTTTAACCAACGCCAGCCCCAACCATAACAGCATCAGCAAAACACCCAGAACGAGATCACGGACGGGCTGCGTCGCTTCCGGGAACAGACGCGCAACCAGCATGCGCGGTGGCCGCAATACGACATCAAACAACCACAGCACGGTGTTATTCGACGACGTGCGCCCTGCCAGCAACGCTAACACGCTGCGCCCGATCAGCAGCCAGAACAGCAGTTCGATGAGCCCGCGACAGGCAACGATCACAAACATCCAGGTACCGACCATTACTGCTCGTCCACGCCAAATTGGCGATCCAGCCGGTTCATCCAATGCGCATAACAACCGATCAATAATAGATAGACCAGCAATGCGCCCTGCGCGCCGATAAAGTATCCGAGAGGCAACCCGAACACACTCCAGCGGTTCAACCATTGCGCAGAAAATGTGGCGACAAACGTCACCAGAAACCACAGCGCGAGCAGACCTACGGTCAACGACATCGTCTGCAACCAATAACGGCGCTGCTCCTGGCGCAAGGGTGTGCGGCCCGCAGCACTATCGGCCCCGCCCGCCACAGTAATTTCACGGTTGTAGAGAATGCGCGGGTAGCGCAGGCGTTCGATGAATTGCTGGCTTTCCCCCGATGGCGCCGCCGTCAACAGGCTGACCGCCATATTGGCCAGAAACCCTGCCGGCACGCCGAACACACCGGCAGCGGCGGCCTCGATGCCGAACCAGGGCTCCATGCCGATACCATACCAACCCAGCCAGGGAATACTGTCGAAGCGGACGCGCACAATGTAGTACACCGTTAGCGCAAGGCCGACGCAAATACCCGCCAACGCCCCTTGTCGATTGGCACGTGGCCAGAAGATTCCAAGCACCAGGGCGGGAAACAGCGCAGCGCCGGACAACGAGAAAGCCCAGGCCACCATATCGACGATCGACGCCGGACGCTGCACAGCGATGGTCGCGGCGATAATGGCCACGGTCACCATCACCGACTTGGACACAATGAGCCGCCAGGATGACGAAGCATCGGGCCGCAGCATCTTGAAATAAATATCGTGTGAGAGTGCGGACGTAATGGACAACAAGAGTCCTTCAGATGTCGACAGCGCCGCAGCGAGACCACCGGCCGCCACCATGCCGGAAATCACATAGGGCAGCCCGGCGATCTCGGGTGTCGCCAGGACAATCACATCCGGACTGATAGCCAGTTCCCCCCACTGCACCAAATGGTCATGGTTGATGTCATCAAAGGAAACCAGCCCGATCCGCGTCCAGGCATTCACCCAACTCGGCAAGGTTTCGATGGGGGCGCTGACCAGATGCTGCAGCACCTCTAACTTAACGAAGACGGCATAAGCCGGCGCCAGCAAATACACCAGAACGACAAAGAACAGTGACCAGAACACCGAGCGCCTGGCCTGACTCACACTGGCGATACTGTAATAACGCATCAGCAGATGCGGTAATGAGGCAGTACCGATCGTCAGACAGAAGACAAGGGCCAGAAAGTTCGCCCGGCTATGGGCGTCATCGGGAAGCGCAAACGCCTGCAGATCGTCTGCGGGCGTCATCGAACGGCGCTTGGCTTCTTTCAGATCATTACGCCATGCGGCATGCGCCTCACTGGAGGTCGTCGGCATCAGACGGCGTTCGCGCTCGAGCTGCACAATATCGCGCGCGGGCGCTTCGGCGATTTTCATCCGCTCAATTTTTTCCGTCAGTCGCTTGCGTTCCGCCTCCAGCGAACCGGGCAGATGCTGGATACGCGCCTCCAGATCACGCGCCCGTTCGGCATAAAGCTGACGCACTGCGACCTCTTCTGGTCGATTGAATATCTCGCGTTCCAACGATACCAGTTGATGCATTGCCTTACCGTACAGCACCGGCGGTGCCGGAATACCCGTCTGACCGAACGCCAGAATAGTGATCGGGGTCACGTACGCGATCAGCAGAATCGCGTACTGCGCAGCTTGCGCGTGCATGAGCGCACGCATACCCCCCAGAAAGGAGCAGACCAGAACCCCCGCCAGCCCGAGATACACCCCGATCTCGAACTGCAAGGTAATAAACCGGCTGGTGATGAGCCCGACACCGTAAACCTGAGCAACCACATAGACCAGGGAAGCCGTGATCACTGCAAAAGCCCCCAGCAAGCGGATAGCCTGCCCGCCATAGCGGGCCGCCAGAAAGTCGGGCAGCGTGTACTGGGCAAATTTGCGCAGGTAGGGGGCCAGCAGCAGCGCCAGCAGCACATAGCCCCCCGTAAAGCCGATAACGAACGCGAGGCCTTGGTACCCCGTATGGTAGAGCGCACCAGCCAGACCAATAAAGGACGCCGCTGACAACCAGTCTGTACCCGATGACATCCCGGCGTAAACGGCCGGGATACGGCGCCCAGCTACGAAATACTCGGCCACATCGGATGTTCGGGTCACCAGCCCTACCAGTGAAAACACCAGCAACGTCAACAGCAGGAAGACGTAACCGATCCAGCGCTCACTCAGCCCCTGACGCTCGAGCCAGCCAAGAACCAGCACGACCACAATGAACCCGACCGCAAACAGGGTGACAAACAACGCGGGGCCATAAGCCCCGAGTAGTAACCGCAGGCGGTTCGCCACGCGTCAGATCCGGTACGTCAGCTTCAGCCGCTGCTGCAAGCGCTTGGCCTGCTTGAGCCCCTCGCGCAATACCGCTTCATCATAGGTACTCATGTCTTCGGGACGCAAATGATTATTCGGTGCGTCACCCGCAACGATGGCTCTGCGCTGGTGATTCAGACGCAAACGCTGTAAGTCCGACATGGCCTGCAAGGCTGCATCAACATCCTGTAGGGACATACCGGCCTTTTCACCCGCCTCAAGAAAACGCGTGCGCGTGCTGGCCGATTTGACGCCATGGGCCAGGCCGAAAACGCGTGCCACATCGACAAATATCCGAATACCGAATTTCTTGATGTCGATGAATTTTTCTTTGCCATCCTTCTCCATGACGACCTCACCGGTAAAGCCAATCGGCGGTTCCGCCGCCAACGCATTGGTCGCCATCAGACGAAGAAAGGTTTCCGCCGAAGGTGCCCAGCGCGCCAGCATGTCGCGTAACGGATCGACCAGCGTGAAGTCGCCATACAACGGACGGACATCGAAGAAGATCGAGGCATTCAAGAGGGCTGCGGGTTCGGGCTTATGGATCCAGTCGAAAAAGAGGGTTTTCCATTCGTCTTCAGAACGACACCAGGCCGGATTCCCCGCCATGATGTCGCCCGTACACAACGTAAAACCACAGTCAGCCAGCCGCTGATTGGTCTGTCGAGCGAAGGGCAGAAAAACCTCGCGCAGCAGATCCGCCTCGCGCTCGTCCGACGCCGAAAAGATCAACCCGTTATCCTGGTCGGTCACCAGCGTCTGTTCATGGCGCCCTTCCGACCCCAAACCAATCCAGCACCAGTTGGCCGCCGGCAGGCGTGCCTCTTCTGCAGTAAGCGCCACAACGCGGGCAGCCAACGCATCGTTCAACCAGGAGATGCCGTAAGTCGCCAATGCCCCGCTCAACCCGTCGTCGAGAAAGGTTTCATCGATGCGCTTGGCCTCGTCTGCCAAGGCGAGCAGGCCTGACATGCTGCCGGTTTTTTCTATTTTTGCTGCCAGCGCCTGGGCGCGATTCACTGCAAAGGTGTTGTCACTGAAATTCATATCAATATTTCACTTGAGCAAAATAGGTTTTCTGCGAAGCTTCAATAGCCTGGCCGAGGGTGGTAATGCCGCGATCCGCCAGCGCCGGTAGTAAGCGAACAAAGACTTGAGCAGTCGCGGTTGCATCCGCCAGGGCGTTATGCCGCTGGTCGATATCGATCCCCAGGCGCTGCATGATCGCTTCAAGACTGTGGCTCTCCTGGTTGGGATGCGCCACTGCCGACAACAGTAAGGTGTCGAGCACGGGCTGATCGAACTTAACACCGATCGCCGCTTCCTTGATTTCAAGAAAGCGCATATCGAAGGCTACATTATGACCGACCAGAACCGTGTCGGCGCAGAAGTCATGGAAGGCCGGCAATACCTGATCGATGGTCGGTTTACCCAGCAACATGCTGTCGGTAATGCCGTGAATGGCGATGCTGGCGGCCTTCAGCGCACAACGCGGGTCCACCAGTTGCTCGAAGTGCTCCTGCTGCAGAAGCCGCCCGTTCAGCACGCGCAAGGCCCCAATCTGAATGATCTCGTCGCCATTCGCGGGCTCCAGACCGGTGGTCTCTGTATCGAAAACGGTGTAGACCAAATCAGCCAGTGGCCGATCAAGATCGACCTGCCCCAAGGGGCGATCAAAAAGATCAAAGTCATAATATTCAGGGCGCGAATCGCCATCACGAACATTCAGTTCCACACGTTCCTCCGGTGTGGCGCGCGGAATCAGTAAACGTAACGAGGCCTGATTGGCCGCACGCTGGCGTTGATACCAGATCTCGCCGCCATGACGATTCAACACCTCTCGCAATGTGGGCGGATTCACGCCGTGGTCTTCCCGCATAGGCTCGATTTCCCAGGAAAGCACGGTTTCGGTAGACATCGACAACCCAAGCCACATCAGATCGATATGCACAAAACGATCATCGCACCCTAATGCCAGCGTCAGCGAGCGAACCTCGCCACTTTCTTCGATCCTTGACGCAAGGAACGTCAGTGCCGACACGAGGGCAAAACTATCCGCCCGTACCCAGAGGGGCTCCGGTGTTTCGGTCTGCACATCAACCGGCAGTTTCAAGCGGGATTGAATACGACGGCCTGCTGCCTCCAGAATATCCGCCGCCATCATGTCGTCGAGCGGCCAGTTCTGGCGCAGCGAATCCGCCACCGTTTTCAATGTGGTATCCAGGCGCGTGCTCATACGCTGAACTTCGCTCGACAACACCTGCACAAAACGCTCGCGATCTTCGGGTGCCATTTCCGGGTTGTCGGCCAGCATCTCCACCGCTGCACGCAACGCACCCAATGAGGCACGACTGCCTTCCGTCAGTTCGCCGAGCGCCGCATCGCGTTTGGCATCCTGTTCCAGCGCCCGCGTAATATTTTCGATGAGCAGAATGTAGCCGGAGGCCGTCTGCACCCCGTTCACCTCGCGTAAAACGGGGGCGATCTGCACACGAATCAGTTGGCTGTTATCTGTCGTGGTCACAAAATTGGCGATCGCATGGCGGTTGCCGCGCTCCAACTGAATGCGGATCGTCTCTCGCGCGTAATCCACCTGACTGGCCTGAAGAATCGAATTAATGGAGCGACCCAAGCCGATGAGTGCACCGCTCGCAACCGAGGTCGGCCCCTTGGCCAGCGACTCGAACATAAAGCGCGCCCGATTGTTATACAGCAGAATACGGCCATCCAGGTTACACACCACGACCGCTTGCGCCAACTCGGACATCAGCGCCGCCAACCGATTTTTCTCTTCTTCGACATTGCCCTTGGCTTTAGCCACCTGAGCTTCCACGTCATCAATAAACGCATCGCGCTGCGTCGCCAGGTCATTGATCGCGCGTACCAGCTCACGCAGTTCCGGTGGCCCTGCTTCAGTAATGCGGAAAGAGCGGTTGGAACCGAGCATGAGCCTCAACTCTTCGACCATCGCCGCCATGCCAGTGACGTACCGATTAAACAAACGACGAACCAGTATCAGACCCAGTACAAATCCGGCACTGGTTAATACGGCACCCAATGGCACCTGTGGCAACAGATTCGCCACCAGCATCTCACGCATACCCGGCGAGGCACCCAGCCAGATCAATACCGAAGTCAGCAGGAAGGGACCCGTCATCAACATGCCGAGTACCACGACTGCCAGCACAAAACGCCACTTTGCTTTCAAATCACGCAGAAACATCCCATCTTCCCTTAACCATTTTTCGCGTCACGTTTGATTATCCTCCTGCCTGGCAGGGTGGAACAATCAGGCCAGCACTTCGCGGATCTTGGCGACCAGATCCTTGGTGGCGAAAGGTTTGAGCATATAAGCATCGGCACCAAGCGCCAGACCCTTGGCCTGTTCCGTATCACGCCCCTTAGCGGTCAACATGATGATTTTCAGGTGGGCGAATGCCGTGTCGGCTCGCAGAATCTCGCAGACCTCGAATCCGGATTTCTTTGGCATCATCACGTCGAGCAGCACCAGATCCGGGCTAAAACTGCGCACCTTGTCGAGGGCTGCATCGCCATCGCCCGCCGTATCGATTTGAAAACCTTCTTTCTTGAGCAGAAATTCGAGCGACATCACGATGTTCGGCTCATCATCAACAATCAGAATTTTATGGGTCATTACATGCTCCTTCGCGTCAGGCCTCGGCCAGTGGAATGGTAAAGAAGAAGGTGGATCCGGGTGCAACGGCGACACCGTCAACATTGACGCCGCCGATGCTGCTTTCGACCCAGAGCTCACCACCGAAATGTTCAATGATCTCGCGACTGATCGGCAAACCGAGCCCGGTACCCTGCGGCTTGTCGGTCATGGTATTACCCCCCTGCCGGAACCGCTCGAAAATCAGACCCTGATATGCCTCCGGAATACCCGGTCCATTATCATGCACCGCCACACGGGCCACCCCGTTGGCACAGTGCAGACTGACCGTAATACGTCCGCTGTCGACTGGCACAAACTTCACGGCATTGGACAGCAGATTGATGATGACCTGCTTGATCCGATCGCGATCCACATCCACCAGAACGGGGCGGCTATCTTCCGCAGGCGTGAGCGTAAACAGGGTGCCACGTTCGCGAAAAAGCTGGCTAATCGATTCGGCGGTTTGATCGAGCAACTCGCGTAGATCCAATCGTTCGATATGCCATTCGACACGCCCGGATTCGAGTTTGGCAAAATCAAGAATCTGGTTAATCAATCGGGTCAAACGCTCGGCTTCGCCAACAATAATGCCCAGGAAGCGCGTACGATCCTCAACGCTCATCTCCGGATCGTCATGCAGCATCTCGGAGAACGCGCGGATCGACGTCAACGGTGTGCGCAGCTCGTGTGTAACCGTTGACATGAAATCATCCTTCAGACGGTCAAGTTCGAGCAGCTTATCGTTGACCTGGCGCAGTTCGCGCGTTGCCGCCTCCAGTTCCGCCGACTTACGCTCCAGCTCTTTGGAATGGGCCCGAACCTGAGATGCCTCATCCAGAATATTGAGCACCTCGTCGAGGCCCAGCGCCTCCTCCTGAACCACTGAACTCACCATGACGTGGGCGCTGGCTGTACCAATAGCGCCAGCCAGTTGTGTTTCGGCAAACATCACGAAATCGGCATCCGCCTTCAGATTCGCCACCTGGCCAATACCCTGACTCTGCGCATAGCGCAGCAGACGGTTCTGCGCCTGTTCTGCACCCAAAAAGCGCTTGAGCAGTTCCAGCAGCGCATCGGCCGACGCCGTCCCACGCCAGAGTTTTGGCACCATCGCCGTAACGCTATTGATATTGACGAATTGGCTGGCCGTGGCGACCTCATTCACATTCGGTCGCGTCAGCACGGAAACCAGCGCGTAACCCCCGACATTGAACAAGAGGCTCCAAAATAAACTGTGTGCAATCGGATCCAGCGAATCCAGGCCAAAGAGCTGATGCGCAGCCAGCCATTGCAGCCCCCAGGGGCCATGCGTGATGAAGGCACTGTCGATCCATCCCGACTTGGCAAATGAGGGTAATAACGCCGTGTACATCCAGACAGCAAAACCCAGAAGCAAACCGGCCAGCGCACCCTGCCGGTTGCCTTCCTTCCAGTACAAACCGCCGAGCAGCGCCGGCGCAAACTGCGCGACAGCAAGAAAGGAAATCAGACCAATCGATACGAGCGCATAGGCTTCACCCGCGAGCCGGAAGTATAGATAGCCCAGAAACAGGAGGAAAACAATGGTGCTGCGCCGGATAAACATAATCACGCCGCTCAGATCCTGACGCTTCGCGAAATCAAAACGACCGCGCAGCAGCATCGGCATGACCAGATCGTTCGACGCCATGGTAGCCAGCGCAATCGTTTCGACGATCACCATACCGGTCGCGGCCGACAAGCCGCCGAGAAAAGCCAGCGCAGCCATCGCATGATTGCCTTGGCCGAGCGGCATGGTCAACACCAGCGTATCGGCGTTGAAAGCCTGACCATTGAACTGGATCAGCCCCGCCAATGCAATCGGCAAAACAAAGATATTGATGAGCAGCAGATACAGCGGGAAGAGCCAAATCGCTCGTCGCATATGCGCTTCGTCCACATTTTCCACGACAGTGATCTGAAACTGGCGCGGCAAGAGCAGAATCGCAAATCCGGACAACAGTGTCAAAGCGAACCAGTTACCAAAATTGATCGTCTCGGGTTGCAATAGCCGAGCAATGGCAGGTATCGCCTCGGCGCGCGCAAAGAGGTCACCGAAACCGTCATTGAGCGCCCAGACGACATAGGCACCCACCGCCAGAAATGCCAGCAACTTGAACACCGACTCAAACGCGATGGCCAGCACCATCCCCTCATGACGTTCGGTCACATCCAGATGCCGCGTTCCGAAAACGATGGTGAAGGCCGCCAGAATAATGGCAATCACTGCCGTCGAATCCGGCATAAAAGGCAGCGACTCCAGCGCATCGGGAATCAGCGCCTGAGCATCGGTGGGAAAGAGGATCTTGAGACTGTAGGAAATCGCCTTGAGTTGCAACGCAATGTACGGAATGATGCCGATCACCGCGATCACCGTCACCAGACCGGCCAGCAACTGACTCTTGCCGTAGCGAGCGGCAATGAAGTCGGCAATCGATGTGAGGCGTAGCCGCTTGCTGACCCGGATCATTTTAAGAATGACGGCCGCAAACAGGAACATGATCGTCGGGCCGAGGTAAATGGTCAGAAAACTGAAGCCTCCTGTCGTGGCGCGCCCGACGCTGCCGTAGAAAGTCCAGGAAGTACAGTAGACGGCAATCGCCAACGCATACACCGTTGGGGTGATCACGGATCGTCCCGCATCGGCACGCCGGTCGCCAAAACGGGCGACCGCAAATAGCGCGCCCAGATAAACAAACGTCAGTAATGCAATGACCCAGGTCGCAATCATGGCGATTCCCGGTCAGTTTTGTTTCTAACGCGCGTACCGATCGATGGCTCGACAATGTGCCAGGCGATCAGAATCAGCAGCAGCCATGCACCAAACAACACAAGATAGAGCACCGGCCACGAGCCGACCAACCCGCGGTACAGCGAGAGCAAGGGGTAATTGAAGACGAGCAGTCCCGCGAATCCGGCCAATCCCAGCTTGAGCAAGGTTTTCTGCATGGCTTTGGGCATTACGCACTCCTCATCCACAGGCACTGCTTAAAGAGAAAAACCGGCGCAGATGCCCACGCCGGTTTCTCTGTCATGCATCGGCCGATTCTGACGATCAGCTCTTTTTCCGGCAAATACCGGTGTCGCGAACCACCCTCCTCCTGAATGATCGTTGTAGCTCGCGTTGCCGACGCACCGGTTACCCGCTGCGCCGGCATCCTGATCAGCCCTTGAGCTGATCGAGGATATGCGGGTTTTCCAGCGTCGAGGTATCTTGCGTGAGTTCCTCACCCTTGGCCAGGGAGCGGAGCAAACGACGCATGATCTTGCCCGAACGGGTCTTCGGCAGGTTGTCACCGAAACGGATGTCCTTCGGCTTGGCGATCGGACCGATCTCCTTGCCCACGAAGTCCGACAGTTCCTTGATCACCTTCTTGGCTTCTTCACCGGTCGGGCGGGCGCCCTTCAGCACGACGAAGGCCACGATGGCTTCACCGGTCAGATCATCCGGACGACCCACCACAGCGGCTTCAGCCACCAGCGGGTTAGCCACCAGTGCCGATTCGATTTCCATCGTACCCATACGGTGACCCGACACGTTCAGCACGTCATCGATGCGACCGGTAATGGTGAAGTAACCCGTTTCAGCATCGCGGATCGCGCCATCACCCGCCAGATAGAGCTTGCCGCCCAGATCTTCCGGGAAGTACGATTTCTTGAAACGATCCGGGTCACCCCACACCATACGAATCATCGACGGCCACGGCTTCTTGACGACCAGAATACCGCCCTGACCCCACGGTACTTCGTTACCGGTTTCATCAACCACAGCAGCCTGGATACCCGGGAACGGCAGGGTGCAGGAACCCGGCACCAGCGGCGTAGCGCCCGGCATCGGGGTGATCATGTGACCACCGGTTTCGGTCTGCCAGAAGGTATCGACGATCGGGCAGCGGCTGCCGCCGACGTTTTCGTAGTACCACTCCCACGCGGTCGGATTGATCGGCTCGCCGACCGAACCCAGCAGACGCAGGCTCGACAGGTCGTACTTCTTCGGATGCACATTCGGATCGGTATCCGATGCCTTGACCAGCGAACGGATCGCGGTTGGTGCGGTGTAGAAAATCGAAACCTTGTGCTTCTGGATCATGTCCCAGAAACGACCGGCATTCGGGAAAGTCGGGATACCTTCGAAAACCACCTCGGTACCACCACAAGCCAACGGGCCGTAAGTGATGTAGGTGTGACCGGTGACCCAACCGATATCGGCCGTACACCAGAAAATATCGTCCTTCTTCAGATCGAAGGTATAGAGCATGGTCAGCATGGCGTGCAGCAGATAGCCACCCGTCGAGTGCTGCACACCCTTTGGCTTACCGGTCGAACCCGAGGTATAGAGC
>JBLIZO010000070.1:0-9249 GCA_048859965.1 Fluviibacter sp. | reverse complement strand
CGTGAAGGGCGAGGCGGCGAGGCACTCTGCGCCGAGACAGTACGAGCTGTACGGCGAGAAGCAGAGAACGAAGCCAACGAAGCGATTCACGATGTCAGAGCAGATCAAAGCGGAATGTTGCCGTGCTTACGCCACGGATTCTGGATGTCTTTGTCTTTTAGCATCGCCAGCGAGCGGCAGATGCGCTTGCGGGTCTCGTTTGGCATGATCACGTCATCGATAAAGCCGCGTGCGCCCGCCACGAATGGGTTGGCGAACTTCGACTTATATTCGGCTTCGCGTTCAGCCAGCTTGGCTGGATCGTTCTTTTCTTCGCGGAAGATAATTTCCACGGCACCCTTCGGACCCATCACAGCAATTTCAGCGGATGGCCAGGCGAAGTTGACGTCGCCACGCAGGTGCTTTGAGCTCATCACGTCGTAAGCACCACCGTAGGCCTTGCGGGTAATCACAGTCACCTTCGGCACGGTGCATTCGGCGTAGGCGTAGAGCAGCTTGGCACCGTGCTTGATGATGCCGCCGTATTCCTGCGAGGTGCCTGGCATGAAGCCCGGTACGTCAACGAAAGTCACGACCGGAATATTGAAGGCATCACAGAAGCGGACAAAGCGGGCAGCCTTGATGGATGACTTGATGTCCAGACAGCCGGCCAGCACCAACGGCTGGTTCGCGACGATGCCGACAGTGCGGCCTTCCATACGGGCGAAACCGACGATGATGTTCTTGGCGTAATCCGGTTGGATTTCGAAGAAGTCACAGTCATCAACCGTCTTGATGATCAGTTCCTTCATGTCGTACGGTTGATTCGGGTTGGCTGGCACCAGCGTGTCGAGCGAAAAGTCCAGACGGTCGGCGCTGTCGAGCGTCGGTTGTACCGGTGGCTTTTCTTTGTTGCTCGATGGCAGGAAGTTGATCAGACGACGCAGCATCATCAGTGCTTCGACATCATTTTCGAACGCCAGATCAGCCACACCGGATTTGCTGGTGTGCGTGACGGCACCGCCCAGTTCTTCGGCAGTGACTTCCTCGTGCGTCACGGTCTTCACGACTTCTGGACCGGTTACGAACATGTAGGAGCTGTCTTTCACCATGAAAATGAAGTCGGTCATCGATGGCGAGTAAACCGCACCACCGGCGCATGGGCCCATGATCATGGAGATTTGTGGCACAACCCCTGAGGCCATGACGTTGCGCTGGAATACGTCGGCGTAGCCACCCAATGCCGCAACGCCTTCCTGAATGCGGGCGCCGCCCGAGTCGTTGAGGCCAATGACAGGCGCGCCAACTTTCATGGCCTGATCCATGATCTTGCAGATCTTCTCGGCATGCGTTTCCGACAGCGAACCACCCAGCACCGTAAAGTCTTGCGAGAACACGAAGACGAGACGGCCATTGACGGTACCGTAACCGGTGACGACACCGTCTACCGGCAGCGATTGCTTCTCCATGCCGAAGTCGGTGCAGCGGTGTTCTTTGAACATATCCCACTCTTCGAACGATTCCGGATCCAGGAAGAGTTCGATGCGTTCGCGGGCGGTCAGTTTACCCTTGGCGTGTTGCGCATCGATGCGCTTCTGTCCGCCGCCCAGACGCGCTTGTTCGCGCTTCTGTTCGAGCTGATGGATGATGTCGTGCATAGTGGAACTCCTTAGGTGATATCCGGAATTAGTTGCCCAGACCGGTGGTCATAGGCGATGTTTGAGCAAGGGTTGTGCCAACACTGGCATTGATAAATGCACCGAGCAGCTGACGTGCTGCTGAGGCAGGTGTTTGGCGTGCATCGGCCACAGCCTGCTTGATGGCGGGCAGATTGGCGAGCACAGTCGGGTTGGCATGAAAGGCACGGCGCAGGCCGGAATCAATCAGACTCCACATCCAGGCTTGTGCCTGGTGTCGGCGTCGCTCGGCAAATTCGCCGGTCGGCACCAACGCGGTGCGGTATTTTTCAATGGCTTCCCAGAATTTTTCGATGCCGTCGTGATGCAGCGCGCTTAGTGCGATAACGGGCGGCTGCCAGTTCGGGCTGGTAGGGCGCAGCATACCGAGGGCGTTTTTCCATTGGGCAGCAGTCACGGCAGCGGCACGGGGGTCGATATCGGCTTTATTAATGACCACCAGATCGGCGATCTCAACGATGCCCTTCTTGATGGCCTGCAGATCGTCGCCGGCATTCGGCAATTGCAGCAAACAGAACATATCGACCATGCCGGCAACGGTTGTTTCCGATTGGCCGACGCCGACGGTTTCGACAATGATCACATCGTAGCCAGAGGCTTCGCAAAGCAGCATGGCTTCGCGCGTCTTTTCGGCAACACCGCCGAGCGAACCGGATGACGGACTGGGGCGAATAAATGCCTCTTCCCGCATCGACAGCTGCTCCATACGGGTTTTATCACCGAGGATGGAGCCGCCCGAAACGCTGGAGGAGGGGTCCACCGCCAGCACGGCAAGTTTATGACCCTGCTTGATCAGCCACATGCCGAGCGCTTCGATGAACGTTGATTTGCCTGCGCCGGGCACACCGGAAATACCAATGCGAATGGCGTTGCCAGTACTCGGCAGCAGCGCATTCAGCACTTGCTGCGCACGGATCTGATGATCCTCACGCGTCGATTCGATGAGCGTAATGGATTTGGCCAGTGAACGCCGTTGCCCGGCGAGCACGCCCGCCACCAAAGCCTGATCGGCTTCGGTGAGCGTCGTGACTTCTTCGGGGCTCATTGCGTTCATGCCGGTTGGTTGGGCAGGTGATTACTTGGCGAGCGCTTTGCGGATTTCGGCCAGCACGGTGCGTGCCGAATCTTCAATGCGGGTGCCCGGGCCAAAGATGGCCTTGGCGCCTGCCTTATAAAGGGTGTCGTAGTCTTGCGCCGGGATCACACCGCCGGCAAAGACGATGATGTCATCCGAACCCTGTTCCTTGAGTGCATTGACCAGGGTTGGCAACAGCGTTTTGTGACCGGCGGCCAGCGACGAAACGCCAATGGCGTGCACATCGTTTTCAATCGCCTGACGGGCGGCTTCTTCTGGCGTCTGGAAGAGCGGACCCATGTCGATGTCGAAGCCCAGATCAGCGAAGGCGGTAGCAACCACCTTGGCGCCACGGTCGTGGCCATCCTGACCGAGTTTGGCGATCATGATGCGTGGACGACGGCCTTGTTCCTGAACAAACTTTTCGATGTCCTGCTTGATCTCTTCCCAGCTTTCCTGACCTTGCACAACGCCTCCGTACACACCAGAAATGGTTTGGTTATTGGCGCGGAAACGGCCAAAGACCTTTTCCAGCGCATCCGACACTTCGCCAACCGTCGCGCGCAGGCGGATCGCCTTGACGGTGAGGTCGAGCAGGTTACCTTGACCGGTCTTGGCACATTCTGTCAGTGCATTCAGTGCGGCATCGACGGCAGCGCTGTCACGCGTGGCGCGGATCTTCTGCAGACGCGCCACCTGGGCTTCGCGTACGGCATGGTTGTCGATGTCGAGAATGTCGATTTCGTCTTCCTTGGCCAGCTTGTACTTGTTAACACCCACGATAACGTCTTTGCCGGAGTCAATACGGGCTTGCTTGTCGGCAGCACAGGTTTCCACCTGCATCTTGGCCCAGCCCGATTCCACAGCCTTGGTCATGCCGCCCATGGCTTCGATTTCTTCGATGATGCTCCAGGCCTTGTCGGCCATATCCTGGGTCAGCTTTTCCATCATGTAGGAACCGGCCCATGGATCAATCACGTTGGTGATGTGGGTTTCTTCCTGGATGATCAGCTGCGTATTACGCGCAATCCGCGCCGAGAACTCGGTGGGCAGGGCGATGGCTTCGTCCAGCGCATTGGTATGCAGCGATTGGGTGCCACCGAACACGGCGGCCATGGCTTCAATCGTGGTGCGAACCACGTTGTTGTATGGGTCTTGCTCGGTCAGCGACCAGCCCGAGGTTTGCGAGTGGGTACGCAGCATCAGCGACTTGGCGCTCTTCGGGTTGAACTCCGACATGATCCGGTGCCAGAGCAGACGCGCAGCGCGCATCTTGGCGATTTCCAGATAGAAATTCATGCCTACGGCCCAGAAGAACGACAGACGGCCGGCAAAGGCGTCGACGTCCAGACCTGAAGCGATACCGGTGCGTACGTACTCGCGACCATCGGCCAACGTGAAGGCCAGCTCAATGGCCTGGTTCGCACCGGCCTCCTGGATGTGATAACCCGAAATCGAGATCGAGTTGAACTTTGGCATGTGCTGTGCCGTGTAGCCGAAGATGTCCGAAATGATCTTCATCGACGGCGTTGGCGGATAAATATAGGTGTTACGAACCATGAACTCTTTAAGAATGTCGTTCTGGATCGTGCCGGACAGTTTGTCTTGCGAAACGCCTTGCTCTTCGGCGGCAACAATATAGCCAGCCAGAATCGGCAGCACTGCCCCGTTCATGGTCATCGAAACAGAAATCTTGTCGAGCGGAATCTGGTCGAAGAGGATTTTCATGTCTTCGACGGAGTCAATGGCGACGCCGGCCTTACCCACGTCCCCGACCACGCGGGCGTTGTCCGAGTCATAACCGCGGTGTGTGGCCAGATCGAAAGCCACCGAAACGCCCTGGCCGCCAGCAGCCAGCGCTTTGCGATAGAAAGCATTCGAAGCTTCAGCGGTGGAGAAACCGGCGTACTGGCGGATCGTCCATGGCTTGACCGCATACATGGTTGGTTGCGGACCACGCAGGAAGGGCGCAAAACCCGGTAACGTGTCGGCGTATTGCAGACCTTCGACATCTTGCTGTGTATAGAGTGGTTTGACGGTCAGGCCTTCCGGGGTATGCCAGTCGAGACGGCTCAGATCACCTTCGGGCGATTGTTTGGCGGCAGCCTTTTTCCAGGCTTCAATAGCCTCAGGGGTGGCTTTGTTCGAATGGCTCATGGCAAACCTCACGACGGAAATTCTTGACGGTTGCGGTGCAACACGCCGCGCAGACGATCACGCGGCCCATGCTTCGCGGGAAGTGCTACTCCAAGTAGAAAGCAGCAAACTGTGGCAGACTGCTGACAGCAAACCACCTATATCAAACCGAATCATACGTTATTCATAATTATGGGCGCAACATCCCCGAAATCCCCAAAAAAAACCCCGCGCAGCGCTCGGCAACCCATTGTTTCTTCAGCGCTTTATCAAGAGGTCGCTGACCGGCTTCGCGAAGAGATTTTTGACCATGTGCTCCAGCCGGGGGAATGGATCGATGAGCAGGCGCTCGTCGTGCGCTACGGTATATCCCGTACGCCCTTGCGGGAGGCGCTCAAAGTCTTGGCTGCTGAGGGTCTGGTGACGCTGAAACCGCGTCGTGGTTGTTATGTCGCGGAGATTTCTAAAGAAGACGCCTCCGAGATTTACCCGGTGCTGGCCATGCTGGAAGGCCGTTGTGCCTATGAGGCCACTCGCAAGCTCGATGATGCAGCAGCCAAGCGGCTTCAAGACTGCCACGATGCGCTTGAAGTGGCGGCTGCCGGGAATGAGATTCGTCAGTTTTTCGAGGTGAACCAGGAGTTTCACCGGATTGTGCAGGAACAGGCCGGCAACCGGTGGTTGATCCAGATCATTCATGATCTGCGCAAAGTGCTGAAGTTGTCGCGTTTGAATTCGTTGTCCCGCGTAGGGCGCCTGGACTCATCTCTGGCTGAGCATCGACTGATCTTGGCCGCCATGTTGGACCGCGACGCCGAAGGGGCCGAGGCTGCCATGCGGGCGCATCTGCTGGCTGGACAGCATGCGATTCAAAAGCTGATGGATGAGGGTGCCCCTCGCGAACGCAGCAACACCTAGGTGACTCTGAACCTGGGTTCAGTGAGGCCGACGGCGTACCGCATCAGGTTCACCCGCTAGGGGCGATCACAACAGCAGTTTAAGTGCCTTCGACCATTGCTATCAGCATTGGTTCAAGCAACGCTGGGCATCACCAACGTCGCAAGGGGCATAGAGAACTAGAACAGCGCGGTCTGGTGGGTTTCGATCGCCGCTTCAGCGCGCTGAACCATATCTGCCACTTTACGCGCTGCGTCTGTACTGTCAACGGTTGCCATCGGCGCTTTACCGGACTGCGATTCGAGCAGGTCGTGCGCCAACGTCAGCGCCGCCATGATGGCCGCACGTTCGGTCGAAACCTGGCGCCCTTTGCTGGCAACTTCCTGCATCTTGGTATTGACCAAAACCACAGCAGCCTGCAATGCCGCTTGCTGTTCCGGCGGGCAAGCCAGGCGGTACTCGCGGCCAAACAGGATCACATCCAGATGATTTGCCGTACTCATGACAGACTTACGCTTTCTGGCAGATGCGCAACCACCTGCTCAAGTTTGCCGCGCGCTGCGTCCATTTGCGCCTCGAGTTGCCGACAACGCGCTTCAGCCGCCGTCAGGCGAGTGCGTAACTCACCGTTTTGCGAACGGGATTGTTCCAGCAGCGAAATAAGCTGGTCCAGTTTCTGTTCCAGCAGCGAAAGATTGCTATCCATGGCGCGCACTATAGGACGCACTCGCGCCAGGGTCAACCGCGTTTTAATTAAATTCAAGAAATTCAATGAATTGAAAAAAAACCTGGGATTGGGTGATAGAATTCGCCCGCTCCGTCACGTCAATGGCGGAGTCTTCCGATCGGTGCCCCGCTGCAGTGAAACTGCCTCGGGGTGAAACGGGAAACCGGTGACGCAATTAATTGCTATCCCGGTGCTGCCCCCGCAACGGTAAGCGCTGTGTCATGCCTCAAGCCACTGGATCTTTGGATCTGGGAAGGCGGCATGTTCGGCAGGGATGCCCTGCCCCGCGCGAGCCCGGAGACCGGCCTTTCGGATTCCATGTGCTGCGGGAGGCGGCTTCGGGTAGCCGTGGCCTCCATCGGCAATCTGACCACTCCTTTGGCGTTTGAATTGCCCTGACCTGCGGGGACGCGTGTTCGGGCTTTGGCGCATTGGCGCCGGGAGTCGTTATGTCTTATATCCAAACACCGGGGCTTGCCCGTTCCTTGGTGGCATGTGCCATCGCGTCGTTGTCTGTTGCCACCTTGGCACAGGAAACCAACGTACAAAAAGTCAGCGAGCAGAACGTTGCCAAAGATGACACCATCGTGGTGACAGCAACGCGTATGCCGACCCGCTACAACCAACTCATTTCGGATGTAACGGTTGTGGATCAAGAACAAATTCGTGATTACAGTCCGGCGCAGCCGATTACTGACGTATTGGCAAACCAACCGGGCATTACCGTGGGGTCGTATGGTGGCCTTGGAAACACCAGTACGGTCCAGATTCGCGGAGCAAACGATAACCAAACGGTTTTACTTGTCGATGGTCTAAGACTAAATTCTGCAACCACCGGCGCGCCCCCGTGGTCTTATATCCCAATGCCACAGATTGACCGCATGGAAATTGTACGAGGCCCTGCGTCGTCATCTTACGGTGCAGACGCAATCGGCGGCGTTGTTCAGCTCTTCACGCGTAAAGGCGAAGGGCCCATGAAAATTTACGCGGATGCTGGCTATGGAACCTACAACACGACCTCCCAAACATTGGGTGTTGAGGGTGCTAAAGATGGCTTTAGTTACAGCGTTTATGGCGCCAACACGCATTCTGTCGGTTTTCCGTCGATGATTTCCAATGCAATTGCATACAACTCGACCCCGGATTCCTATACAAATTCCAGCGCATCTGCCAATTTGTCGTACACCGTTGCCGCTGGCCAAGAATTGGGTATTAAGGCGCTGTACGGGAGTGGCAAAAACGGACAACCCAATCGAAATGGTTACACCAATGAGACCGCCACTCAGACAGCCAATTTAAACGTGGTTTCTGTATATACAAAAAATAAATTAGCCGATAACTGGGTCAGCTTGATCCGTGTTGGGTCGAGTCAAGACAATAGAAGCACTTGGTATGCCACACCCCAATACAGCCTTACTAATTCAACAAGCCAAACTTCTTCCTACTTCAATACAACTCAAAAGCAACTACAGTGGCAAAACGATTTCATGCTGCCTGTGGGGAAGATGCTCATCGCTTATGAATATCTGAACCAAGCGGCCCAAACGAGCGACACCGGGCAGGTCTACTCCAGAAACATCAGCTCGTTTCAAGGCGGTTGGAATGCTGATATTGGAAAGCATTTGTTACAGGCAAACATCAGAAATGATGCCAATAGCCAATTCGGGAATGCCACTACGGGGTCGGTCGGTTACGGGTATTTCATTTTGCCAACTGTACGGGCGACCGCTTCATGGGGCACCGGTTTCCAGGCACCGACGTTTAATGACCTCTATTCGCCCTATCTATCTGATGGCCCATGGGGCGATCCTTGGTATGCCCCAACCCAATATACGACCTATGTGACGGTGGGCAACCCCAATCTACAGGCAACGAAATCCCAGAATACTGAGACAGCAATTCGTTATGACGACGGGATCAATAAAGCTGGGCTAACTTATTACTACAATAATGTGACCAATAACATTATTTGGAAAAACTCTGTAACAGATTTGGGCGGCAGCTACTATTTAGACAAGTGGATGCCGGTTAACTACGGGCGATCTGTCCTTCAAGGTGTGACGGGCTCCGGTACGACGCGTGTATATGGCATAGATCTTACGGGAAGCGCTGA
Organism: Fluviibacter sp.; assembly: GCA_048859965.1. GTDB lineage: Bacteria > Pseudomonadota > Gammaproteobacteria > Burkholderiales > Rhodocyclaceae > Fluviibacter. The sequence continues at coordinate 625 of JBLIZO010000070.1, read as the reverse complement.
CTATCAAGATGCGCGAGACATGACCACTGGCTTGGCTTTGCCCTACAAACCGTATCTTTACGGTAATTTATCCGTAGAGAAGTCAACCACATTCTGGAAGCTCGGCGGACAGATGCAGGCTCAGGGTAACCAGCAGACCAACCCTGGTTCATCCAGCAATATTGTTCTGGGTGGGTACACGCTGTTTAATCTTTACGGAAGTTTGAGTGTCGCCAAAGATGTTTCATTAATTGCCAGATTGAACAACGTTTTCGATAAACAATACCAAGTGCGGTATAGCAGCCAGTATGGTGCTTATGCCACCCCTGGTTCCACCATCTTTGTTGGTCTTCGCTTCCAGCAGAAGTAATATGCCTGCATGACATCCTCCTACCGACTGCTGCTGACTATCGTGGGCCTCACCTTAATAAGCGTGGGGACAATGGTCATCAGCCTGTCCGTAGGGAGTGTTGCGATGTCGTTTCATGACGTGCTGTCGGGTTTGTATGATCCGGCAGCCTCGTCGGCAACCGTTGTGCGTGATCTGCGTTTGCCGCGCACCCTGGCCGCGTTTGCCTGCGGCAGTTTGCTGGCGCTGGCGGGCGCGCTGATGCAGGTGCTGCTGCGTAATCCACTGGCAGACCCC
>JBLIZO010000069.1:0-3051 GCA_048859965.1 Fluviibacter sp. | reverse complement strand
ACGCTCTTCCGATCTCCCCCGTCGCTGCGGCTTTATGCGCCGCCTCGACAATGCGGTTCCTATTGCCCGGCAGATCGCCGAGCACCACATTCATCTGAGCTATTCCGACCCGCACCCGATTCCCCTATGCCTTCGCTGATGTTCCGATCTCACAAAAAAATGGCTCTGACCTTAGCCAGAGCCATTGTAGACGCGTAAGCTGAAGCGCGCGTATTTGTTACTTGCCGGCCTTGGCGCGGGCAACACCCGAGGTGATTTCAGCTTTGGCGGCGGCGGCATCCTTCCAACCCTTGACCTTGACCCACTTGCCCGGCTCCAGATCTTTGTAGTGTTCGAAGAAGTGGGTGATCTGCTTGATCAGAATTTCCGGCAAGTCTTCAATGGTGTGGACCTTGTCGTAGTTCGACGTCAGCTTTTGTACCGGCACGGCAACCAGTTTGGCGTCTTCACCTGCTTCATCTTCCATAGCCAGCATACCCAGCGTGCGGCAACGAACCACTACGCCCGGCGGCAGCGGGTACGGCGAAACGACCAGCACATCAACCGGGTCGCCATCTTCCGACAGCGTCGAAGGAATGAAGCCGTAGTTGCAAGGATAGTGCATCGGCGTCGCAATGAAACGATCGACGAAAACGGCGCCCGAGTCTTTGTCCAGTTCGTATTTAATACCCGGTGCGTTGGCCGAGATCTCGATGACGACGTTGAAGTCGTTCGGCACATCCTTACCGATGGAAATGTTTTCGATGTCCATGTCTGCTCCCTTTTTAGTGTGGTTGATTGGCCGCATGGTGAGTTGCGCCAAACCCGAAAATTATAGCCGTAGATCAGACATTTTCATGCGTCTGCGCCACTCGACGACGCAATAAGAGCGAATTTCCCACCACGGAAATGGACGAACAGGCCATCGCTGCGCCGGCAACGATAGGGCTGAGCGCGCCGACCATCGCCAGTGGAATAGCCAACACATTGTAAATAAACGCTAAAAACAGATTCTGCCGGATCTTGGCCAATGTACGCCGAGACAGACGAATGGCTTCGGGCACGCCGGTCAGGTGATTACGCATGAGCACGATTCCTGCGCTTTCCATGGCGATGTCCATGCCGCCACCCATGGCAACACCGACCGAAGCCGCCGCTAATGCGGGGGCATCATTGATACCGTCGCCAACCATGATGACGCCAGCGGGCATCTGCTGCATGAGCTGTCCGACTTGCCCCGCCTTTCCAGCCGGCATAACGCCAGCGTGCACATCGTCAATGCCGAGCTGCCGTGCCACGACACGCGCAGCTTCAAACTGGTCGCCGGTGAGCATGACTGGCTTCAGTCCCAGATCAGCCAACTGGTTAATGGCGTCGGCAGCATCCTGCCGGAGCGTATCTGCAAAAGCCAAAAGCGCCGTCGGCTGCCCCGCACGGGTAAGCACCGACACACTCTTGGCGTCGGCCATAAGCCGCCTTGCTGCGCGCAACCAAAAACCATCATCGGTATCGACAAAGCGATCAGACCAGCGTTCCACACCCATGCTCTGTCCATCAATCACCCCGAAAACACCCACACCCGATTCGGTACGAAAATCCACAACGGTCGGTTGCGCGAACGACCATTGCGCAGTGCTGGCCGCAGCGCGAATGGCATGGGCGATCGGGTGTGCCGAGCCCGCTTCCAGCGTTGCCGCCAGGACGAGCGCTGACTCGCGTGTTATGGCGGCAGGCTCGCCGGTCACAAGATCGGTCAATCGTAACTGCCCCTGGGTCAGGGTACCGGTTTTATCAAAAACCACCGCAGCGGCCGTTGCCGCCTGTTGCAGCGCATCGGCGTCGCGCACCAGAATGCCTTGCCGGGCCCCCTCGCCAATACCGACCATAATGGCAGTGGGTGTGGCCAGCCCCAGAGCGCATGGGCAAGAGATAACCAGTACCGCAACGGCACGTACCAGCCCTGTCTGCCAATCGCCGAGGAAAACGCCGCCATAGACCAACGTCAGCAGCCCCAGCAACACAACAACAGGCACGAACCACGCTGAAACACGATCAACCAAAGCCTGCACGGGTGCACGCGATCCCTGGGCCTGCGCTACCAGCCGTGCGATGCCGGCCAGCACCGTGGTTCGGCCGACACCGGTCACGCGGCAAATCAGCACGCCATCACCATTCAGGGTCCCGGCATAGACCTTATCATCGCGGCGCTTTTCCACCGGCACGGGCTCACCGGTCAGCATCGCTTCGCTGACGGCGGATTGACCATCGATGACGACACCATCGACCGGCACCGAGTCACCGCTCATGATGCGCACTTCGTCGCCGGGTTGTACATCGGCCAATGGCATTGAGACAAACTGGCCGGCCTCATTTTTCTTCCAGGCGGTTTTGGGCGCCAGATGCAACAGCCGGCTAATCGCCGACGCGCTGGACTGTTTGGCGCGCTGTTCCAGGCGCTTGCCGGCCATCACGAGGGTGATGACCACGACCGACGCCTCGAAATACACCTCGCCTGGCAAGCCCAGCCACCAAACCACGGTCGAATAACTGTATGCCGCCAGCGTACCGAGGCTGACCAGCACATCCATATTGGACGTGCCCAGCTTGAGTGCATGCCAGGCGCCCCGATAGAACGGCCACGCCACCCAGAGCTGTACGGGGGTGGCTAGAATGAACTGCCAGGTATACGACAGGTGCCCATGTATCCCGAGCATATCCAGGGGCATCTGCAGCACGAGCGGTAGGGCACACACCACAGCAAGCCACAAACGCCAGCGTGCGGCCGCATCTTTTTCGGGTTCGATCGCTGCAAACGTATCGGTAATCTCCGTGGCGCCGTAGCCTGCAACCTCAACCGCTTGAATCAACTGCGCCGGTGACACCGACGCCGGCGCACGGACAATGGCTTCCTCGGTGGCGAAGTTCACTTCGGCGCTAACCTCGGGAATCTGTTCCAACGCCTTGCGCGCCGTATTGGCGCAATTGGCACAGCGCAGGCCGGTGATTCGGAAAAGATGTTCTGTTGTTGTCACAAACCAATCCCTGACAGAGTCGCCAGACGCGCGAGCCCAT
>JBLIZO010000068.1:0-5820 GCA_048859965.1 Fluviibacter sp. | reverse complement strand
GATTGCGCGAAGGGTAAGTCGGCTGAAATACAGAGCACAACGGTATTGTTAAGCTGACTGGCGCGTTCGTTGAATTTACGAACAGACGTCGCGCAAGTCGGCGTATCAACGCTTGGGAAAATATTGAGCACTTTGCGTTTCCCAGCGAAGGTTTCGAGTGTGGTATCGCTCAGGTCTTTGGCAACAAGCTTGAATTCTGGTGCGGTGGTGCCGATTTGCGGCAATGTGCCGCCGATTTGAATGGCGTTACCGCCGAGGGTGACTGTCTGGGGCATGAGGTTTCCTTTTTCTGTTTGGAATGGTTGCTTTATTCTGAGTGCATGTTTGCACGGTCAATGATGACATAGTGTTTGCGCACGTGCGCCAGAACTTCAAAAACGCCAGTAAACCCGGCGGGGATGATGCCTGCATCGCCCGGACCAAACTCCCTGGTTACGTTACTGGCATCAGTAATACGCAGGCGGCCGGAAATGACGTGAAAGAACTCATCCTTGCCCTTCGCGAAGGCGATGTTCCAGGCGCCAGGCTCGCAATCCCAGAGGCCCGAAGAGACACCGTTGACGTCGTAGTGATTCCAGGTGGTGCGTGTCGGATTGCCGCTCACCAGACGATCCGGGTGCGGATAATCGATTTCGGGTGTTGTCCTGCATTCGGCGAAGGTTGTCAGGGTCTTCATGGTCAGAGGCATCATAGAATGACTTAGGTCTTCGTATTGTATAAACAAAAACAGCGCCCGAAGGCGCTGTTTTTGCTGAAGCGAATAGTTCTTAGTGGAACTGTTCTTCTTCGGTCGAACCGGTCAGCGCCTTCACGCTCGACGAACCACCCTGGATGACGGTGGTGACTTCGTCGAAGTAACCGGTGCCGACTTCCTGTTGATGCGAAACGAAGGTGTAACCCTGATCGCGCGCAGCGAATTCTGGCTCTTGAACCATTTCAACGTAGTGCTTCATACCTTCGCCGCCGGCGTATGCCTTGGCGAACTTGAAGGTGTTGTACCAGTTGACGTGGATACCGGCCAGTGTGATGAACTGGTACTTGTAACCCAGAGCCGACAGTTCTTCCTGGAAGGAAGCGATCTGCGAGTCGTTGAGGTTCTTCTTCCAGTTGAACGACGGCGAACAGTTGTACGACAGCAGCTTGCCCGGGCAGGCGGCCAGAACGGCTTGGGCGAACTCACGGGCGAAGCCGATATCGGGCACGCCGGTTTCACACCAGACCAGGTCAGCGTACGGTGCGTAAGCAACGCCACGGCTGATCGATTGCTCCAGACCATTCTTCACACGGAAGAAGCCTTCTTGGGTGCGCTCGCCGGTCAGGAACGGTTTGTCGTTTTCGTCGTAATCCGAAGTGATCAGGTTGGCAGCTTCAGCATCGGTACGGGCCAGGATCAGGGTCGGAACGCCCATGACGTCAGCCGCGAAACGAGCCGAGATCAGTTTTTCGATGGCTTCACGGGTCGGCACCAGAACCTTACCACCCATGTGACCACACTTCTTGGCGGCAGCCAGCTGGTCTTCGAAGTGAACGCCCGCAGCACCGGCGGCGATCATGTTCTTCATCAGTTCAAATGCGTTCAGAACGCCACCGAACCCGGCTTCTGCATCAGCAACGATTGGCAGGAAGTAGTCGATGAATTCTTTGTCGCCTGGGTTCACACCACGCGACCACTGAATTTCGTCAGCGCGCTTGAAGGTGTTGTTGATGCGGCGAACCATGGTTGGCACCGAGTCGTATGCGTACAGCGACTGATCCGGGTACATGGTTTCCGAGGTGTTACCGTCGGCGGCAACCTGCCAGCCCGACAGGTAAACAGCTTCCAGACCAGCCTTGGCCTGTTGCATGGCTTGACCGGCGGTGATGGCGCCGAAAGCATTAACGTAGCCCTTCTTGGCGCCGCCGTTGACTTTGTCCCACAGAACCTTGGCACCGCGTTGGGCCAGGGTGTATTCCGGTTGCAGCGAGCCGCGCAGACGCACAACGTCAGCAGCGGTGTAACCGCGCTTCACGTTTTTCCAGCGGGGGTTTTCAGCCCAGTCTTTTTCCAGGGCGGCGATTTGTTGTTCGCGAGTTGCCATGTTGATTCCTTCAGGGGGAGAGGTTGCAGGAGAAGTGCGCTGGCGTGCGGCGGGACCTTGCGGCGGTCGCGCGTCGTTGCAAAGACGACTATATACGCCTTTTGCTGCAAGCGCAACAACTCTTGTATAAGACACAAGATTGTTTAAACCTGTTTTAAAACAATGGATTGAATCATTAAGTTGTGGCTAGAGATAAAATCTCTGTGCATTAGCACATAAAAAAACCGATGCCAGAGCATCGGTTTTTTTGGTGCGGCGCAGACGGGCGGAGAAGGTGTCCGGTACTTTAGGCCAGTGCCTTTGTCGAGACGACGATGCCGTCTTCATCGGCGCATAACCATTCGCCGGGCTTGATTGTCACGCCACCCAGGGTGACGGGCACGTCGCGTTCGCCGATATTCTTTTTAACCGTTTTTAACGGATGGGTGTTGAGTGCGCGTACACCCAGCGGCAATGTATTGATTGCTGCGCTGTCGCGGATACAACCATAAACCACGATGCCTTCCCAACCGTTTTTGACAGCGAGTTCGGCGAGCTGATCGCCGAGCAGGGCGCAACGTAAGCTGCCGCCGCCGTCAACCACCAGGACTTTGCCGACACCGGGTTCGCCGAGCAGCGTACGCACGAGCGAGTTGTCTTCAAACAGTTTGAGCGTGACGGCGCTGCCGGCGAAAGCCGTCTTACCGCCATAGCGTTGAAACATCGGTGCGACGATACGCAGTTGTTCCTTTTGAATAAGGGCTTCGTTGTTATCGAGCAGGTCTGTGGTGAGTAGTGGAGTCATGTTGCAGATCTCTTGGTGAATCCGAAAATAGGGTTACTTAGGTAGCAAAGTTAGGCAGGAACGGATGCGCGATCTTGTGGATCCATGTTTTCAGTGTCGGTGAAATGTAGTTGCACCTTATCGTTCTGGTCAATGTCTACTGTGACATGGCCACCGTGTGCGAGTTTGCCAAATAGCAGCTCGTCTGCCAGTGCCGACCGGATCGTGTCCTGGATTAGTCTGGCCATGGGTCGGGCGCCCATGAGCGGATCGAAGCCGTTCTCTGCCAGATAAGTTTTGAGCGCTTCGGTGAAAGTGACTTCCACTTTCTTTTCGTGCAGTTGCTCTTCCAGTTGCATGAGGAATTTATCAACCACGCGCAGAATCACTTCCAGATCCAGCGATTTGAACGAAATCGTGGCATCGAGGCGGTTGCGGAATTCGGGCGTGAAGACCCGCTTAATTTCTGCCATTTCGTCGCCCGCTTGTTTTTTCGCAGTGAACCCCATCAGCGATTTGTTCAGCGCTTCCTGTCCGGCGTTGGTGGTGAGAATGATGACGACATTGCGGAAATCGGCCTTGCGGCCGTTGTTGTCTGTCAGTGTGCCGTGATCCATCACCTGCAGCAGCACGTTATAGATGTCCGGATGCGCTTTTTCGATTTCATCGAGCAGCAGCACGCAGTAGGGTTTTTTGTTGATGGCTTCGGTCAGCAGACCGCCTTGTTCAAAACCGACGTAGCCTGGTGGCGCGCCGATCAGCCGCGAGACCGCGTGACGCTCCATGTATTCCGACATGTCGAAACGCAGCAGTTCGATACCGAGGCAGTAGGCCAGTTGTTTGGCGACTTCGGTTTTGCCGACGCCAGTCGGGCCGGAGAAGAGGAAGGCGCCAATCGGCTTGCCCGGGTTGCCCAGCCCGGAACGTGCCATCTTGATGGCGCGTGTGAGTGCGTCAATGGCATTGTCTTGGCCGAAGACCACGGCTTTCAGATCGCGGTCCAGATTCTTCAGTGCGCGCTTGTCATCGTTGGAGACATGCGATGGTGGAATGCGGGCGATACGCGCTACGATCTCTTCGATCTCGTGTTTGCCGACGACCTTCTTCTGTTTGCTCTTGGGCAGAATGCGTTGGGCCGCCCCCGCTTCGTCGATGACGTCGATCGCCTTGTCCGGTAAGTGGCGGTCTGTAATATGACGGGCAGCCAATTCTGCTGCCGTGCTCAGCGCCGAAGCGGTGTATTTGATGCTGTGGTGCGATTCAAAACGCGACTTCAAGCCCTTGAGGATCTCGATGGTTTCGGCCACTGAAGGCTCATTGACGTCGACTTTCTGGAAACGACGCGACAGTGCGGCATCTTTCTCGAAGATGCCGCGGTATTCCACGAACGTGGTGGCGCCGATGCAGCGTAACTGACCGTTGGCCAGTGCGGGTTTGAGCAGGTTGGAGGCGTCTAGTGTGCCGCCGGATGCCGATCCAGCACCGATCAGCGTATGGATTTCATCAATAAACAGGATGGCGTGCGGATTGTCTTTGAGCGTCTTGAGCACGCCCTTCAGCCGTTGTTCGAAGTCGCCGCGATATTTGGTGCCGGCCAGCAGTGCGCCCATATCCAGCGAATAAACCGTGGCCTCGGCCAGCACCTCCGGCACGTCTTTATCGACGATACGGCGCGCCAGGCCTTCGGCTATCGCGGTTTTGCCGACGCCGGCTTCGCCCACCAGCAGCGGGTTGTTCTTGCGGCGACGGCAAAGGATCTGAACGACACGTTCCAGCTCGCGATCGCGGCCAATCAGTGGGTCGATTTTGCCCTGTTGCGCCAGGGTGTTGAGATTAATGGTGTACTGTTCCAGAGGGCTGTTCTGTGTCTTGTCGCCCTTTTCGGCATCGCCATCTTCGCCCTGCGCTTTGGCACTGTCACGGGGTACTTTTGAAATGCCGTGCGAGATATAGTTGACCAGATCAAGGCGTGACGCGTTCTGTTTTTGTAGAAAGTACACGGCATGCGAATCTTTTTCGCCGAAGATGGCGACGAGTACATTGGCGCCAGTCACCTCCTTTTTTCCAGAGGACTGCACGTGCAGGATGGCGCGTTGGATGACCCGTTGAAAGCCCAGTGTCGGTTGTGTTTCCGCTTCGCTGCCTTCGTCCACCACCGGGGTATGCTCTTCGATAAAACGGGTCAGTTCCAATCGTAGTGCCTCAAGCTGCACCCCGCAGGCGCGTAACGCGTCCGAGGCCGTCGGGTTATCGATCAACGCGAGCAGCAGATGTTCGACGGTGATGAATTCGTGCCGCTTCTGTCGGGCTTCAACGAAGGCGGTGTGCAGGCTGACTTCAAGTTCCTGGGCAATCATGGGGCTTCCTCCATCACGCAGGCCAGGGGGTGTTGGTGTTCCCTGGCCAGATTGGCAACCTGTTCCACCTTGCTGGCGGCAATGTCGCGAGTGTAAATCCCGCAGATGCCACGGCCCTCGGTGTGTACTTCGAGCATGATACGCATGGCGCGTTCCTGATCCATCCTGAAGATGCTTTGCAGCACATGAACGACAAAGTCCATGGGCGTGAAATCGTCATTGAGCAGCAGCACCTGGTAGAGCGGCGGCGGTCGAACGACGGTGTCTTCGCGTTCAAGGAGCGCGGTGCCTTCCTGGGTTTTGCGATGGGCTGCCATGGCGTGAATGTAAGGCCTGTCCGTCAAATCTTCAATGCTTCCTGTAAAAACCGTGTGGAATCCGGCAGATAGGGGCGTGCACTGCAGCATAAAAAGTTTTGAAAATTGGTTGACGATGCGTAAAACATCGCGTAAAAAAGGCACATACCGGAAATCCGGTACAGGGAGGAGTGTGGGCGCACCCGGTGTGCTACGTTCTGAAATAGTGTAAAGAGGTCAGTACGACCGGAAGGAAGCAGTAAAATGGCATTAGGTACCGTCAAGTGGTTCAATGACGCAAAGGGTTTTGGTTTCATCACGCCGGA
>JBLIZO010000067.1:0-23227 GCA_048859965.1 Fluviibacter sp. | reverse complement strand
CGGGTGGAACACGGCGACCCAGCAGCGCAACAGAGCGCCCCCCTCTGTTCAAACCTGTCTGATCAGGATCCCGGATACATCGCTCGTTGCTGCACACCGGATTGTTACTGCGACGTTTATTGCCAATAAACGGCATTGATTGGGTCTGCCGCAACCGACCCCCAATCATTGGGCTTACCAACGCTTACTTTGCGATCAGAACAACGAGCTTGTCGCTGCGCTTGGCAACCTCTGACATAAGAACCAGCACGGCAGCGGTGATCAGATATTTGGTGACAATCCAGATCATGTTAGTTGGTGCAAACCGAAGGTTTCACGACAAGCATTTGATTGCCGCCCCGTTGAAATTCATAAGGGACAGCTTTTAATTCCGCACAGTATCCATCGCCTTTAAGACGCGCAGTAACGAAATTAATGTGCTGAGATAGTTTTCCATCCAACGTCAAGGTGGGAAAAACTCGAACCTCTTTCGCAACTCGAAGCATTGCTTTCAGCGACTCAAGATGAAATTCAGCTGTTAGATGATTACTGTACAAAAAAAGAAAGTGGGAAGACAAGGCGAGATCAAAGCTTGCATTTTCAAAAGGAAGCGAAGGTAATTCACCCGCAATATATCTACCGTCACGCTTTCCTGTTTCAAAATCAGCCAAGAAGCTATCCATCGCAGACATTCGGGCGCGCCCAAGATCTTCTACAGAATAAATGACATCCCAGAGATAATCCGCCTGGTTTAAGCGTATCTGCTCCATCACGGCATCATAGGTCTCTGATATACGATTTCTGATCTGCGCCGCACTGAAAATATAAATCGGGTCAAATGAAACAACGCTCCCACCCTCAAGGCTTAGTGTTGCGTTAAATCCAGCAGGCCCATCGCCACAGCCTAGTATACGCAAACGAAGGTCTGCCGCTGAGAGACAAAACATGCGGACATACTCATCAAAAGACCGGCCCCATGGGACAACCTTATCAAGCGTAAACCCCATAACAGCCTCTATTTCCCAATACAAAACTTGGAGAAAATTGCCCCCAGAAGATCATCTGGCGTGTACTCCCCGGTAATGCTCTGTAGCGCTTTGTGCGCGAGGCGTAGCTCTTCGGCAAAGATTTCCAGCGCGGGCAAGGCGGCAGTGGCCGTTGCCAGATGATCTGCCGCGTCGCTCAGTGCGCGTAGATGACGTTCGCGGGCGATGAACAGGCTTTCGCCCGGTTGCCAACCAGCGATTTCCAATAGCTTCACGCGCAGCGCATCAATACCGGCTCCGGTTTTGGCGGAGAGCTGCAGCGCGTCCGCTGTAGATGCAGCCGCTCCCAGATCGATTTTGTTCTGTACTGTCACACGCGTCATGCCTTCGGGTAGGCGATCCATAATCGTCGCTTCGGCTGACGTCAGGCCGTGCTGCGCGTCGGTGAGCAGTACGGCGACATCGGCTTTTTCGATTTCTTTCCAGGTACGTTCAATCCCCAGGCGTTCTACTTCGTCGGTGGTGTCGTGCAGACCGGCCGTGTCGATCACGTGCAGGGGCACGCCTTCGATCTGCAGGTGTGCGCGCACGACGTCGCGTGTGGTGCCGGCGACGGGTGTGACAATGGCGAGGTCTTCGCCGGCCAGTGCGTTGAGCAACGATGATTTGCCGACATTCGGCTGTCCGATCAATACGACGGTGAGGCCGTCGTGCAGCAATTTGCCCTGACGGGCGCTGGCCTGAACACGGGCGAGCGCGCTGCAAATATTCTGAAGCCGGGCTTCGGCCTGAATGCTTTTGAGGAAATCGACTTCTTCTTCGGGGAAGTCGAGCGTGGCTTCGGTCAACGCGCGCAGTTCAATCAGCGGCTCCATCAACGCATCAATCGCCCGCGAGAAGTCACCTTGCAACGAGCGCACGGCAGAGCGCGCCGCGGTGGCGGTGGATGCATTGATGAGGTCGGCGACGGCTTCGGCCTGTGCCAGATCAAGCTTGCCGTTGATGAATGCACGGCGCGTGAATTCGCCGGGTTCGGCCAGTCGCGCGCCCAGATCCAGGCAGCGCGCCAGCAGCAGTTGCATGACGACCGGGCCGCCATGGCCGTGCAGTTCGATGACGTCTTCGCCGGTGAATGAGTTCGGGCCCGCAAAATAGATCAGCAGGCCTTCATCAATGGCCTGGCCTGCCGTATCTATAAATGGGGTGAGCGTAGCGACGCGGGGCGCCGCAAACTGCGCCGACGGGGCATGGCCGGTCAGCGGTTCGATCCAGCTTTTGAGTGCTGCGCCCGATAGACGGACGATGCCGACCCCACCGCGACCCGGCGCCGTGGCGATGGCCGCGATGGGTGGGGTCTTCATGTTAGCGATGGTTGTGCTTGGCCGCTTCGATCTTGCGGTTGATCGCCCACTGCTGCGCGATCGACAGGATGTTGTTCACGGTCCAGTACAGTACCAGGCCCGCCGGGAAGAAGAAGAACATGACACCGAAACCAATCGGCATGATCCACATGATCTTGGCTTGCACCGGATCGGGTGGCGTCGGGTTCAGCTTCACCTGGAACAGCATGGTGGCCATCATGATCGCCGGCAGGATGTAGAACGGATCCGGCTGGGTCAGATCATGGATCCAGCCGATCCACGGGGCGTTACGCATTTCCACGGCACCCAGCAGCACCCAGTAGAGGGCGATGAAGACGGGAATCTGGACCAGAATCGGCAGGCAGCCACCAAGCGGATTGATCTTTTCCTTGCGGTAGAGATCCATCATTTCCTGGTTCAGCTTCTGCTTGTCGTTGGCGTAGCGTTCTTTGAGCGCCATCAGACGCGGCGTGACGGTGCGCATACGCGCCATCGACTTGTAGCTGGCGGCCGACAGCGGGAAGAAAATGAGCTTGAGCAGAATCGTCATGATGACAATCGCCCAGCCCCAGTTACCGACCAGTTGATACAACCACTCCAGCACCCAGAAAATCGGGGCGGCCAGAATGGTCAGCCAACCGTAGTCCACCACCAGATCAAACCCGGGGGCAACTTTTTCCAGGGTGTTGTGTTCCTGCGGGCCGGCATACAGCGGCACGGTCAGCGTGCTGACGCCATTGACGGCGGCCGGCATCGGTACGATGACGCCTGCCGCATAAACACCCGGCTCCACCTGACGCGTGTAGAACTCGCGCGGCGTACCGGATTGCGGCAGAAATGCGGTGACGAAGTAGTGCTGGATCATGGCAACCCAGCCGTTGTCGGCGCTCTTTTCAAACTTGGCGCTGCCATCGGCGATGTCGCCGAATTTGATTTTGTTGAACTTCTGGGCGTCGGTATAGAAAGCCGGGCCGGTGAAGACGCTGACCATGTTCGGGTCACCGGCGGGTGCCTTGTCGTCACGCACCAACTGGAAATACGCATCGGCCTTGTCGGCGGCGCCCTTCAGCTTGTAGGTGACGTCAATACCGTATTCACCGCGCTTGAACGTCAGCGTTTTGGTGACCTTGCCGCCGTCGGCTTCAAACACGACGTCCAGCGTGTTCTGACCCGGCTTCATTTCGGTCGCCGAGGATACCTGGCGCCACAGCGTTTTGTGATTCGGCAGGCCGTCGCCGATCAGGCCCGTCTGCGCCACATACTTGTGTGTGCTGCCAAACAGTTCGACCAGACCCGAGGCGTCCCAACCCTTGTGCTGCTTCAGCTCCAGGTTGGTAATCGTGGCACCGGCCAGACTGATCGTGGCGACGTACTCATCGGTCTTTACGGTCACGGTCGGTGCATTCGCTACCGAGACTTCGGCCGGTTGGGCATTTGCGGCCGACCGCGCCGGAACGCCATTCGGCTCTTTGCGCAGATCCACCGAGGCGGTCGGCGCCCCCTGGGCGGCCGTTTGGATATTGACAGCCTTCTGTTCGGCTTTGTGCTGGGTCCAGCCTTCCCACAACATGAAGGCGGAGATCGTGAAAATCAGGGTCAGAAATAAACGGCGGTAATCCATGGTTCAACCAGCGAAATAAAAACGGGAGTCCAGCGATGCACTATCGACTTATGACAGTGCGCGCCATAAAGTCTGCAAGGGTACCAGATTCAGGGCACAGGGTCGTGCCCTCCGGGATGAAAAGGGTGGCATCGACACACGCGCTTAAGGGCAAGCCAACTCCCCTGCAGGGCACCGTATCTGGTCAGTGCTTCCGCCGCGTAGGCCGAACAACTGGGGTGAAAGCGACAACGCTGCCCCAGAAACGGGCTTAACGCGTAGCGATAAACCACGATCAGGCCAAGCAATATACGTTGTATGCAACGACCGGGCAGGGCCATTAAGCGCTGCCAGAAAGACACGTCATGCGCCACGCTGCGCGGACTCCTCTTGCGCCCGTCGGGCAATGCGCTTCAGAATCGCCGTCAGGTCGGCCCGCAAACCGCTCACCACCTGTAAACGGGTCGGTTTCAATGCCCCTTTACGCAGGCGTGCTGGCGATGGAAACGGTGATTCATGCAGACGGATAATCCAATCGCCAGGCGGAAATGATGCCCGCGAGGTACGGAAATAGTCGCGCAGAATGCGGCGGATCAGGTTACGGCGCGCAGCCGCAGGCACCAACCGTTTGGCCACGATAAGACCAAGACGGCTGGCGGCGTTGCCTGATGCCTTATTTTCAGACGGTGTTTCATCGACCGACAACGCTGCAGAGTCGCTTTGGTCGTGTGCAGTTCGATGAACGGTTAACCACTGTCCTCTACATGCCTTGCGCGCATCAAAAACCGTCTGGAACTCGGACGGCTTAAGAAGTCTTGATGCCCGACTAAAGCGGTAACGGGATGGAGTTTGGGTAAAACTCACCGTTGTTCCAACCGGATGAAAAAGGATTTATCCGGCCCTTGTTCGAGTGTCCGGCATGCGGACACGACAAACTTAAACAGACAGGCGACGACGGCCCTTGGCACGGCGAGCAGCCAGAACAGCGCGACCGCCACGAGTACGCGAACGAACGAGGAAGCCGTGGGTGCGCTTGCGACGGACGACGGAAGGTTGATAGGTACGTTTCATGTTGGGGACTCCCCGGAATTCATCTTAAGGTGCGGCGGACGCCGCGGAAAACCCGTGATTAAACAGCAGTTTCCTTGTGTCTGTCAATAAGATTGTCTGGCGTTGTCCAGGTCGTCATGCCGACCAAACACTTTGACTTATCCACCGTTTATGTGGAAAACACCATCCAAACCCGGACAAAACAGTGGCCTTAAGGTATGCTCATGCTTGGTAATACGGGTTATCCACGACCGGTTATCCACAAAAAAACGACAGAACAGCCGGTTGTTTGCAACAATTATTTGGAATAACCCTATGAATCCATTATGGAATTATTGTATTGAGCAGTTGGCGGCCGAATTACCTGCCCAACAGTTCAGCACTTGGATTCGCCCATTACAACTGATCGCCGACAAAAATGCGGCTGGCGAAGTGATCATTGGTGTACCGAACCGCTTCATTCTCAAGTGGGTTCGCGACAACTATTTAAGCCGTTTTCAAGGTCTGGCCGAGGATTTTTACAAAGAACCGGTGACGGTTGTTTTGTCGATAGGCGCGGCGTCAGCCGCGGCCGATGCTCCGACACGCTCAACGCCGCCCGTGAATCCGGCCGCAATCAGCCAGCAAGACCCGTCTGCAACCCAGAAAAATTCGGTACCGGGTTCGGCAACGGTTTTCAAGACCGCTGATATTCGCGAATCGGCTACTCAGACACCTTCCAGGAACCAGGGTAGCCTGAATGGCCAGGGCACCCGTCTGATGCCACATTTTACGTTTGACTCTCTGGTCGTTGGTAAAGCGAACGAACTGGCGCGAGCAGCTTGCCTCAATGTGTCGCAATCGCCGGGGGGCGCTTACAACCCATTATTTATTTATGGCGGTGCCGGCCTGGGTAAAACTCACTTGATCCACGCGATTGGCAATGCTGTTCTGGCCAATGACCCAACCAAGGTCGTGCGTTATGTTCATGCTGAAGACTACTACTCGGATGTCGTTCGGGCCTATCAGCAAAAAGCCTTTGACAGCTTCAAACGTAACTACCGCTCACTTGATCTGCTGTTACTGGATGACGTGCAGTTTCTCAAGGGGAAGGACCGCTCGCAGGAAGAGTTTTTCTACCTGTTCAATGCACTGGTTGAAGCTAAAAAGCAGATTGTCATCACCTGTGATACCTATCCGAAGGCCATCGAAGGCCTGGAAGACCGGCTGATTACCCGTTTGGACTGGGGACTGACGGTACAGATCGAACCGCCGGAAACCGAAATGCGGGTCGCCATTCTTAAAAAGAAGGCAGAATCTGAGGGAAAACCGATCGCTGATGAGGTCGCTTTCTTTATTGCGAAGCATTTAAGGTCCAATGTTCGCGAATTAGAAGGTGCTTTGACCCGCGTTTTGGCATTTGCACAGTTTCATGGACGTGAAATCACGCTCGAAACGGCAAAAGAGGCTCTTAAAGACATCGTTGGCGCTTATAACCGGCAGATTACGGTCGAAAACATCCAGAAAATGGTCGCTGACTACTACAAATTAAAGGTTGCCGACCTCTATTCCAAGAAGCGCAACCGGATCATCGCCCGCCCGCGTCAGATTGCTATGTGGCTATGCAAGGAAGTGACCCCGCACAGTTACCAGATGATTGGCGAATCTTTCGGCGGTCGCGATCACACTACCGTTCTGCATGCAGTGCGTACGGTGGAAGACCTGCGTAACAAGGACCAACAGATCAACCATGACATCCATGTCCTCTTGCAGGTCTTGAAAGGATGAGGAATAAGTCCTGTACAGTGCGTGGGTGTTTTGTGCATAACCTGTCAATCTGCCGGAAGTGGGAATTCCATCCCCGTTCTCACCACCGACAATCCCCAGGGTTTTCCTTGGGGTTGTACAGTCAGCAATAGTATGAATTTTCGTGAGAAAATGGCGTTATCCACCAAAGTGACCTGAGCTTATTCGTATTAGGAACCTTATATATGTTGTTATTAAAGACCTCCAGAGAAACGCTCCTGGCACCCTTGCAGACCGTTGCCGGCATTGTTGAGAAGCGTCATACGCTACCGATTCTGTCGAACGTGCTGATTGAGAAAAAGGGCGCCATGCTGACGCTGGTCGCTACGGATATCGAAATTCAGATTACAACCGGTGTACAACTGGAAGGCGATGTCGAGGGTTCGGTTACCGTTGGTGCACGCAAGCTGCAGGATATTCTGCGTTCGTTGCCTGAGGAATCAACGGTTAGTCTGGATCTGGACGAGAAGCGTCTGGTTGTGAAGGCCGGTAAGAGCCGGTTTTCGCTGCAGACATTACCGGCTGAAGATTTCCCGCAAATGAATCTGAATGTCGCCAATCAGGTGTCGTTCACGGTGACGCAGAAATCATTCAAGAACCTGCTTGGCCAAACACAATATGCCATGGCGGCACAGGATGTCCGCTACTATCTGAACGGTATGCTGTTGCAGGTCGAAGGTACGGCTTTGCGTTCCGTAGCAACGGATGGTCACCGTCTGGCATTTGCTCAGATGGAGATCGGTGAAAGCCTGGAACGCCAGGAAGTCATTCTGCCGCGCAAATCGGTGCTGGAGCTGGCCCGCTTACTGGCGGATTCTGAAGACCCGCTGAATATTACGCTGGCCAATAATCAGGCCCGCTTCTCTTTTGGCGATGTGGTTTTTGTCACCAAACTGATTGATGGCAAGTTTCCGGATTACACGCGTGTCATTCCACCGAGCTTCTCGCAGGAGCTTGTTTTGAATCGCGTCGCATTCAGCCAGGCTTTGCAACGTGCCCGGATTCTGTCGAACGAAAAGTTTTCGGGTGTGCGTCTGATTCTGGAAAACAATGCATTGCGTATCAGTGCCGCCAACGCCGAACAGGAAGAAGCGCAGGAAGAACTGGAAGCCAACTACGGCGGTGATCGCCTGGATATTGGCTTTAACGTCAATTATCTGCTGGATGTGTTGGGCCATGTCAGTGACGAAACGGTGGTCTGGCGCTTTAATGACTCTAACTCCAGTGCCTTGTTCGGACCGGCCGATAGCAGCAACTTCAAGTATGTTGTGATGCCGATGCGCATCTAATCTAATTCTAGAAATCACAAGATGGCTGATAAGAAACCGACCGCAGTACCTGATTACGACGAATCCTCGATTCAACAACTGGAAGGCCTGGAAGCAGTTCGTAAGCGCCCCGGGATGTACATCGGCGATACGTCCGATGGTAGCGGCTTGCACCATATGGTGTTTGAAGTCGTCGATAACGGGATTGACGAGGCACTAGCAGGTCATTGCGACGATATTGTTGTGACGATCCATGCAGATAACTCGATCTCGGTCAAAGATAATGGCCGCGGTATTCCAACGGGTATCAAATTTGACGATAAGCATGAACCGAAGCGTTCAGCGGCTGAAATCGTGATGTGCGTCCTGCATGCCGGTGGTAAGTTTAACCAGAACAGCTACAAGGTATCCGGTGGTCTGCACGGTGTCGGTGTTTCCTGTGTGAATGCGCTGTCGCAATGGTTGAAGCTGACGATTCGTCGTGACGGAAAAAAGCACTTCATGGAGTTCAATCAGGGTAAGGCGGTTAACCGCGTGATTGAAATGCAGAACGGTGTTGAAGTATCGCCGCTGCAGATCATTGGCGATACGGAAAATCGTGGGACCGAAGTGCATTTTCTGGCCGATCCGGAAATCTTTGGCAAAGTGGAGTTCCATTACGAAATTCTGGCCAAGCGTTTGCGTGAGTTGTCGTTCCTGAATAACGGGGTGCGTGTTCGCCTGGTCGATCAGCGTACCGGTAAAGAAGAAGATTTTGCCTTCTCGGGTGGTGTCAAAGGTTTTGTTGATTACATCAACAAGAACAAGACGGTTTTGCATCCGAATGTGTTTTATTCGACCGGCGAAAGCAAAGTTGGCGAAGCGACCATTTCGGTTGAGGTCGCCATGCAGTGGAATGACTCCTACGCTGAAAACGTACTTTGCTTTACGAACAATATTCCGCAGTCGGATGGTGGTACGCACCTTACCGGTTTACGCGCCGCGATGACCCGCGTCATCAACAAGTACATCGAAGAAAACGATATTGCCAAGAAGGCCAAGGTCGATATCACCGGTGACGACATGCGCGAAGGTCTGACCTGCGTGCTGTCGGTGAAGATGCCTGATCCGAAGTTTGCTTCGCAGACCAAGATGAAGCTGGTGTCATCCGAAGCACGTCCGGCCGTGGAAGAAGTCGTTGCCCAGAAATTGGCTGACTTCCTGCTGGAACGCCCGGCTGATGCCAAGGTCATTACCGGTAAGATCGTTGAAGCGGCGCGCGCCCGTGATGCAGCCCGTAAAGCCCGTGAAATGACCCGTCGTAAGAGTGTGATGGACGGCGTGGGTCTGCCGGGCAAACTGGCTGACTGTCAGGAAAAAGATCCGAGCAAGTGTGAACTGTACCTGGTGGAGGGTGACTCCGCCGGCGGTTCTGCCAAGCAGGGTCGTGATCGTAAGTTCCAGGCCATCTTGCCGCTCAAGGGCAAAATCCTGAACGTTGAGAAAGCCCGTTTCGACAAGCTGATCGGCTCGCAGGAAATTGCGACGCTGATTACCGCGTTGGGTACCGGCATCGGTAAAGACGAATACAAGCCAGAGAAACTCCGTTACCACCGCATCATCATCATGACCGATGCCGACGTGGATGGTGCGCACATCCGTACCCTGCTGCTCACCTTCTTCTACCGTCAGATGCCGGAGCTGGTTGAGCGCGGTCACATCTACATTGCCCAACCACCGCTGTACAAGGTGAAGCATGGCAAGACCGAGCGTTATCTGAAAGACGATCACGAATACAACCAGTTCCTGCTGCAAATGGCCCTGAACGAAGCCAAGCTGCAGCCGGCCAAGGGTAAGGCCATCGAAGGTGATGCCCTGGGTGATCTGGCACGCAGCTTCCTGCTTTCCGAAGCGATTATTGACCGTCTGTCATATCTGATTCATCCGGAAGTGCTGCATACCCTGGTGAACGATAATCTGCAGATTGATCTGAGCGACGAGAAGGCCGCTCAGAGCGCCGCAAAAGAGTTGACCAAGGCCCTGGGCTCGGGACCAGTTCGTGCGTCGCATGAGAAGCCTCTGGAGATCGTTCCTGCCTATGATGCCAATCGCGAGAGCTGGGTGCTGCGTCTCGAACGTTGGCACCACGGTAACCTCAAGTTGGGCCTGATCGATAATGAGTTCCTCGGCTCGGGTGATTACACCCAGTTGCGCAAAACTGCCGAGTTGCTGGCCGACCTGACCAATGGGGGTGCCGTTATTCATCGTGGCGAGAAGCAACAGGCCGTTAGCCGCTTTAGCGAAGCCATGGATTGGCTGTTCGGCGAGGTTGAGCGTGGCATTGGTAAGCAACGTTATAAAGGCCTCGGCGAAATGAACCCTGAGCAATTGTGGGAAACCACGATGGATCCGACGGTTCGTCGTCTGCTCAAGGTACAGATCGAAGACGCTATTGGCGCTGACCAGATATTCTCCACGCTCATGGGTGAACTGGTGGAGCCGCGTCGCGCCTTCATCGAAACCAATGCACTCACGGCACGCAATATCGACGCCTAAGTGATGGCTTTGCAAAATACGGCTCGCTCACCAGCGGGCCGTTTTTGTTTGTGGCGAGCTATATAGATACAGATCGCTGCATTTTAGTGACACAAAGACAGAACTTAAAAGAATTTAGACGCATATAAAGACTAGATAAGATGAATAAGCCCTCTCGGCCCCTCAGTATCGAACGGATTTTGCAGAACCAGGGTTTTGGCGCTCGGAAATTCTGCCGAAGTCTCGTGCGCAATGGCGCCGTGACAGTTAATGGCAACCTCTGTGAAGATCCGGATGAAAGCTTTGCTACCGAAGGGCTCATGCTCGAAGTCGAGGGTGTGGACGGTGTGTGGCCATTTTGCGATCAGGCCTACATACTGCTTAACAAACCGGTGGGCTATGAATGTTCGCGCGCCCCTAAACATCACCCCAGTGTTTTGGCCTTGTTGCCAGACCCGCTGCGCGCCCGAGATGTGCAGCCGGTTGGTCGTTTGGATGTAGAAACTACCGGCCTATTGCTGCTCACCGATGACGGTCAGTGTATTCATGTGCTCACATCACCCAAGCACGCTGTGCCTAAGGTATATCGAGCCACCTTGGCGGAAGCGGCCGACCAAAGCCTATGCGACAGGCTGTTAGCCGGTGTGTTGCTCAAGGATGAAGAAGAAACCATTGCGGCCGATGCCTGTCGCTTGCTGGAACCGCAGGTTTTGGAAATGACCATCACCCAGGGCAAGTACCATCAGGTGCGCCGCATGATTGCCGCTGCGGGTAATCATGTGAATGCGCTGCAAAGAACGGCCATTGGGGATCTGGTGTTGCCGGTCGATCTGGCGCCGGGTGAGTGGCGATGGCTCAATGCCGATAGTATGCTTGAGGCAGGGTGGGCACCCAGATAGTGATCATGTTCCACGTGAAACAATTCAGCCCGCCGTGTTGGGCCCATGAGCAATGTTTCACGTGAAACATCTTAGTACCCATCTCGATACCGGGAGATTGATATGGCTTCAATGACACTTACAGAAATGCGTTACATCAGCGCCCTGGATCGAACCCGCCATTTTGGCAAGGCGGCAGATTTATGCCATGTGAGCCAGCCGACCCTGTCGGTCGCGATCAAGAAAGTTGAGCAACAAATTGGGGCGCCATTGTTCGAACGAGGTGCAGCAGAAATTCGGACAACACCGTTAGGCGAACAGGTGGTTGCGCAGGTTAAGCGCGTTTTGGACGAAGCGCTGCGTCTTGAAGAGATTGCAACGCAGAGTCGTGATCCGCTCAAAGGACCTTTACGAGTCGGCGTTATTTATACGATTGCCCCCTATCTGTTGCCATCGTTGATCCCCATTCTGCATAAACTCGCGCCGGAGATGCCACTTTTCCTACGCGAAGACTTCACGGCCAATTTGCTGCCGGCGCTTAAGGAAGGTGAGCTTGACGTACTGGTCTTGGCGCTGCCCGTGGATTTGCCGGGGATTGTGACGCAAAAAGTGTATGAAGAGCCATTTCGCGTGGTCGTGCCGGCCTCCCACGCTTGGGCAAAGCGGCATACCGTGCGTAACGATGAGCTTGAAGGAGAAAATCTGCTGCTGCTCGGAAGCGGTAATTGTTTTCGGGATCAGGTTCTGGAGGCGTGTCCGCGCCTGCAACGTGCCGAGGGACTTTCTGGTTCGCTCGAAGGCAGCTCACTGGAAACGATTCGCCATATGGTCGCCAGTGGTGCGGGGATTGCGGTCATGCCCAGCTCGGCGGCAGATCCCCTGATGGTGCGGGAGCCCATGGTCAAAGTCTTGCCCTTTGAACACAAGTCTTCCGCTGGGGTGCATCGAAAAGACAGGGCTGCGGGCGAGATTGGCCGTACGGTGGGACTTGCCTGGCGCGCTACTTTTCCTCGCCCCAAAGCCGTAGATGCTGTGCGACAGGCTATTCTGTCGTGCCAACTGCCTGGGGTTTCTATCGGCAAATAATGGTTGCCTGAAAGCCAACGCCCGGTGTTCCACGTGAAACATCGGGCGTTTTTTTATGGCCGAGCAAAAATTACCCGAGGTAAGCTTTGAGCCGATCGGCAATGTCTTGATGCTTGATGACAGGTTTGTTGTTCCATGTGCGTTTGGCGGCTGCCCAGATGGGGTCTGGAAAGTGCGTGTCGTTTTGCCAACGGGGAATAATATGCCAGTGAACATGAGGCACAACATTTCCCAGGCTTGCCAGATTGATTTTGTCTGGGTGCATCAACTCGCGCAAAATGGATTCGGTGACACAAACGGCCTTCATGATCGCGGCGCGATGCTCAATCGGCAAGTCGGTCATCTCGGTGGCATGCGCATTGAGGATAACCCGGCACAAACCGGGCCACGCCGGGTCATTTGCGTAAATTATCCTATATAAATCAGTGAGATAGAGCACGTTCTCGTCTGTGGGCGTGCAAAGTGGGCAGGGTGATGTCATGGTATACCCGAGGTCGATTAAACGCGTTAGAGGCCCCAGTATAGCGCTTCTTGATGGAAGCCGCGCCAGGACTGGGTTTCAGAGGGCCGCCTCAGCGCACATCAGCAAATCTGATTAGCGGAGGTCGCATCTCGCGAAAACGGCCGCTTGTCTTTATACTTCGTCCGAAGATGTTTTTCTGATGAGAGCGATGGACCTTAAAAATTTAACCAACGAAGAACTTGAACGTCTGCTCAAGATTTTGCCGGAAGAAATTCGTCGTCGTGAAGCGCAGAGCGATGACGCCGAGGAAGCCGAACGTCGAAAACGGAGTGTGTTTGCCAGCTTTCAGGAATTGGCCAAAAAGCAGGGTGTGAGCCTGGCAGATCTTTGACTGTTTTTCCATCATGGCAAAACAAAGGGCAGCCGAGGCTGCCCTTGTTCGTTGGGTCTTGAGTACCCTAAAGCAGAACGCGCTCAATGCTACCGTGATTGGCCCGGTTGACATAATCCGCCATCCAGTTTTCGCCGAGCAGGTTTTTCGCGAGTTCGATAACGATGTAATCGGCATCCGTTCCCGCATCGTCACGGAAGCGATGCAGCCCCTGCAGACACGACGGACACGAGGTCAAGATTTTGACCTGGCCCGTGAAGCCATCGGCGCGTAGTGCATTTGCGCCCTGTTCCATTTCCTCCTGCTTGCGGAAGCGCACCTGCGTCGAAATGTCCGGTCGTGTTACGGCCAAGGTGCCGGACTCGCCGCAACAGCGGTCATTGAGCGGTACATTGGTACCCATGAGTTCGCTGGTTACCTTGAGCGGCGCGTAGGTCTTCATCGGCGTGTGGCATGGGTCGTGATACATGTAACGCACACCATTAACGCCATCCAGCTTGACGCCTTTTTCCATGAGGTATTCGTGGATATCGAGCAGACGGCAGCCCGGGAAGATGCGCTCGAACTCATACTTCTGCAACTGGTCCATACAGGTGCCACAGGAGACGATGACGGTCTTGATGTCGAGATAGTTCAATGTGTTGGCGACCCGGTGGAACAGCACACGGTTGTCGGTCGTGATGCGCTGACCTTTGTCTTCGTGGCCGCCGGAGGTCTGCGGATAGCCGCAGCACAGATAGCCCGGCGGCAGCACCGTGGTGGCGCCAACCTCATAGAGCATCGCTTGTGTGGCCAGCCCCACCTGCGAGAACAGACGTTCCGAACCGCAGCCAGGGAAGTAAAAGACCGCCTCCGACTCTTCGGCGCTGAGCTTCGGATTACGAATAACCGGAATAACCTTGTCGTCTTCAATATCGAGCAACGCACGCGATGTGCGTTTGGGCAGATTGCCCGGCATCGGCTTGTTGATAAAGTTGATGATCTGCGTGCGTACCGGCGGCTTGTGCACGGTTGCCGGTGGATGTGCGACCTGGTTTTGAATCAGGTGCAAGGACTTGCCGAGTTTATACAGCTTGTTCTGCGCGGCGTAGCCAAAGCGGATCATCACCTCACGGATGCCTTTGATGAACATCGGGTCCTTGATGGTGAGGAAAGCCATGGCGGCAGCGGTGCCCGGATTGAACTTCTGCTTGCCCTGCTTGCGCAGCAGGTTACGCATGGCGATGGTGACGTCGCCGAAGTCGATATCGACCGGGCAAGGTTTCTCGCAACGGTGGCAGACGGTACAGTGTGCGGCCACGTCATCGAACTCGGCCCAGTGGGCGAGCGATACGCCACGACGCGTTTGCTCTTCGTAGAGGAAGGCTTCGATCAGCAACGAGGTGCCGAGGATCTTGTTGCGTGGCGAGTAGAGCAGGTTGGCGCGTGGCACGTGCGTCGAGCAGACCGGCTTGCACTTGCCGCAACGCAGGCAGTCCTTGACCATCGCGGAGATCTCGCCAATGCCGGACTGCTCCATGAGAATCGATTCGCTACCAATCAGGTTGTAGCTGGGCGTGTAGGCCATGTCCAGATTGCCGCCACGCATGAGCTTGCCGCGATTGAAATGGCCTTCGGGATCGACCTTTTCTTTGTAGGCCCAGAACGCGGCCATTTCGGTGTCTTCAAGATAATCGATCTTGGTGATGCCGATGCCGTGCTCACCGGAGATGACGCCGTTCAGCGAGCGCGCCAGAATCATGATGCGATCCACAGCCTTGTTGGCAGTTTGCAGCATCTGATAGTTATCGGAGTTGACCGGCAAATTGGTGTGTACGTTGCCATCACCGGCGTGCATATGCAGCGCGACAAAGACGCGACCACGCAGCACTTCTTTATGGATGGTGTTGATGCGATCCAGAATCGGTCGGTAAACGTTGCCGTCAAAAATGCTTTCCAGCGCGGGTTTGAGTTCCTGTTTCCATGACACGCGGACGCTATAGTCCTGTAGGCGATGGAAGAGCACCGGGTTGGCGGCCTTGTTTTCAAGGGGGCCGGCGACGATGCCAAGTGTGGCAAATGCGGCTTCGGCCTCGGCCAGCGGCGCGTCGAGGTGATCCATCAGAGACTGCCAGCGGGTGCGGACCTGTGCAACCAGTTCCAGTGCGCGCTGGGCGCGATCACCAATCAGCACTTCTTTTCCGACATTGGCGTCGCCCGCGTCCACTGCGAGATTGCCGCTCAGGTAGCGGGTGAGTGCATCGCAGAGCGCCAGTTTGTTGGCGATGGAGAGTTCAATATTGATCCGCTCGATACCGTCGCAGTAGTCACCCATGCGCGGTAGTGGGATCACCACATCTTCGTTGAGCTTGAAGGCGTTGGTGTGCTTCGAGATAGCGGCTGTGCGTGAGCGATCCAGCCAGAAATTCTTGCGCTGCTCCGGGCTGACCGCAACGAAGCCTTCGGCGCTGCGCAGGTTGCACATGCGGACGACTTCGGCGGCGGCCTGCATGACGGCATTTTCATCATTACCGACGAGGTCACCGATCAGCACCATCTTCGGCCGGCCATGACGTTTGGCCTTAGTGGCGTAACCCACCGCCTTCAGGTAACGCTCGTCGAGATGTTCCAAACCGGCCAGGAGCACGCCAAGGTTGCGGCCACCGCCATGGGGTTTGAAGTAGTCAGTAATCTCCACGATGGCCGGTACGGCTTCGCGCACCTGGCCGAAGAATTCCAGACAGACCGTACGCGTATGCGCTGGCATTTTGTGCAGTACCCAGCGGGCGGCGACGATGATGCCGTCCGTGCCTTCCTTCTGCACACCCGGTACCCCTCCCAGGAACTTGTCGGTGACATCCTTGCCCAGACCGATCTTACGACAGGCGGCACCGGCCATGCTAAGGACTTCTTCGCTCAGCAGTTTTTTGCCATGCGCATCGAACCGCTTGAGGCGAAAGCGTACGGTTTCCTGCTCATGAATCTTGCCGAGGTTATGATCGAGGCGTTCGACTTCCAGCCAGTTGCCGTCTGGCGTGACCATCTTCCACCACGCCAGGTTGTCGAGTGCAGTACCCCACAGCACGGCCTTCTTGCCGCCCGCATTCATGGCGATATTACCGCCAATGCACGAGGCCTCGGCGGAGGTCGGATCAACCGCAAACACCAGACCCGCACGTTCGGCGGCTTCAGAAACGCGCTTGGTAACGACGCCGGCACCGGTGCGCACGGTACCGACCGTATGGTCAACGCCCGGCAGATTGACGAATTCAACATTACCGATGTCGATGAGCTTCTCGGTATTGATGACGACCGAGTCTGCTGTAAGCGGGACCGCGCCCCCGGTGTAGCCCGTGCCGCCCCCGCGAGGAATGATGGTGAGTCCCAGCTTGATACAGTCACGCACCAGCGGACCAATTTCTGCTTCAGTATCCGGGTAGAGCACCACGAATGGGTATTCGACGCGCCAGTCCGTGGCATCAGTGACGTGCGAGACGCGCGCCAGGCCGTCGAAAGCGATGTTGTCTTTGCGGGTATGTTTGGAGAGGGTACGCAGCACCTTGCGTCGACGTGCCGCAGTCGACTCCAGATGTTTTGCGAAGCGGTTGATGGCGTTGTCGGTGGCTTTGAGCAGTTGCGCCACTTTTTCATTGCCATCGCGGCGTTTTTCAATTTCGGTCAGGCGGTGGCGCAGTGCCGAAATGAGCGCTTTCTGGCGCTGCGGGTTTTGCAGTAGATCGTCTTCCAGATACGGATTGCGCTGCACGACCCACATATCGCCCAGTACTTCGTATAGCATGCGGGCCGACCGACCTGTGACACGCTCGCTGCGCAGTGCGTCGAGAACCGCCCAGTTCTCCTGGCCGAGCAGGCGAATGACGATTTCGCGGTCGGAGTAGGAGGTGTAGTTGTAGGGGATCTCGCGGAGGCGTGCGTTCATGATTTTGCTCTGGTCGATGGCGGCTTTGGTGGCCATTTTCGGACCTTGTATTGTAGCGCAACAGCGGAGTGGCGCCGAGTACCTTCCGGGCCGGAAATGCCTGATAAAACCGCGCTTTGCGCGGGGTCATCGGGTGTAAATCGCGAACTGCTGGCGTTGACGGGCATCGGTATAATGCAACCATGCGTCCGCATGGCTTTTCAGCCGTGTGTGTGGCGTCTTTTTTCAACGATGACCGTGTTGCCATGACCGCCAAGACCGATGTGCCCTTTCCGCTGACCGATTATCTGCGCCGTATCGAAGCGGCAGAGGTTTATGATGTGGCGATTGAGTCGCCGCTGGACTTTGCCCCCAACTTGTCGGCACGGATTGGCAATCAGGTATTTTTCAAGCGGGAAGACCAGCAACCGGTGTTCTCGTTCAAGCTGCGCGGGGCCTACAACAAGATGGCCAAGTTGCCACCTGACGCGTTGAAGCGCGGTGTGGTGGCAGCCTCCGCCGGTAATCACGCGCAGGGCGTGGCGTTGTCAGCCCAGAAGCTGGGTTGCCGTGCGGTAATCGTCATGCCGACGACGACGCCCGGTATCAAGGTGAATGCCGTACGGGCACGTGGTGGCGAGGTGGTGCTGTTTGGCGATTCCTTTGATGACGCCTACAACGAAGCGCGCCGTCTG
The DNA here is from genome assembly GCA_048859965.1 of Fluviibacter sp. Taxonomy (GTDB): domain Bacteria; phylum Pseudomonadota; class Gammaproteobacteria; order Burkholderiales; family Rhodocyclaceae; genus Fluviibacter. Next base: position 5,273 of record JBLIZO010000067.1, on the reverse strand, counting down.
GAAAAAGAAGCGGGTCTGACTTTTGTGCACCCGTTCGATGATCCGGATGTCATTGCCGGTCAGGGTACGGTGGGTCTGGAAATCATGCGTCAGCATCCCAAACCGATCGATGCGATTTTCTGTTGCGTCGGTGGTGGCGGCCTTATCGCGGGTGTGGCAGCGGCCGTGAAGCTGGTACGCCCCGAAATCAAGATCATTGGTGTGGAGGCCGTGGATGCCGATGCCATGACGCAATCGCTGGCGGCTGGCCATAGCGTGCGCCTGGATCAGGTGGGTCTGTTTGCCGATGGTGCCGCTGTTAAGCAGGTGGGTGATGAATGTTTCCGCATTGCCGAAACCTATGTGGACGAAATGATCCGCGTGGATAACGATGCCATCTGCGCTGCCATTAAGGATGTGTTCGAAGATACCCGTTCGGTGCTGGAGCCGGCCGGTGCGCTGGCCGTAGCTGGTATGAAGGCGTGGGCTGCTCAGAATAAGGCGCAGGGTAAAACGCTGGTAGCTGTGGCCTCTGGCGCCAACATGAATTTTGATCGGTTGCGCTTCGTGGCTGAGCGCGCTGAGCTGGGTGAGCAGCGTGAGGCCATTCTGGCCGTGACGTTACCGGAAAAACCGGGGGCCTACCGTCGGTTTTTATCGCTGCTGGGTAATCGTAGTATCACTGAGTTCAACTATCGCTACAACGATCCGGGCGCGGCACATGTGTTCGTGGGCATTCAGACCACGACGCGTGCAGACGTGGCGACCTTGGTTGCCATGCTTGAAACGGAAGGCTATTCGGCATTGGATCTGACCAACGATGAAATGGCCAAGCTGCATGTCCGCTACATGGTGGGTGGTCATACGCCGAAATCGCTTGGTGTGCTCCATGAGTTGGTCTATCGGTTCGAGTTTCCGGAACGGCCGGGTGCGTTGATGAAGTTTCTCGAGCGCATGAGCGCAGGTTGGAATATCAGCCTGTTCCATTATCGGAATCATGGCGCTGATTTTGGCCGTGTACTGGTGGGTTTCCAAGTGCCACCGGCGGAGATGCCGGCATTTGAGGGCTTCCTTGCCGGGTTGGGGTATCCCTACCAGAATGAGTCGAACAATCCGGCTTACCGGTTGTTCCTGGCCTGACGCTCGGGAAACGATCATGTACAGCGTGACCATTTATCTTCTGGCCGGTGCGATTGTATTGCTGGGGTGGTCGTGTGCGCGCCTGTTACCGCGCCTGCCTGATTCCGGTGGTATCAAGGGCTTGCGTTTCTGGTTGGCGCTACTCATGGTGGTGATGCTTGATCGTACTGTCAACACGGTATTTTTTACCGTGGAAACATCAATGTACGATTATGCTGACGCCACACGGGCGTTTATTGAGGCATCCGTATTGTTTGTGCTGACGGGCATCGCGCTCCGCGCGACCAACGAGGCGGTTTGAGGTTAAAGTACCAGTCCCTTTTCCGTGATCCAGCCGTCGAGCGGTACATCATGCGGTTGCGGATGAATATCATCGAGCAGTTGTCCGGAAAACAGGACGCCGATGGTTTTAACGTCCGGCAGCAGCGGTAGTGTCCGGTCATAATAGCCGCCGCCATAGCCGAGTCGGAAACCGTTTTTATCCAGGCCGAGGCAGGGAATGAACAGCATCTTTGGCAGAACCAGTTTGTCCGGGTTGGCGGGCGGCGCCACGATACCGGCTTCGTCCAGCGTTGGGCGGATATTCGGATCCCAGAGATAAAACGACAGCGGTGCACAGGGTTCTGTCACACGGGGCAGGCAGACACCAACACCAGCGGCGTACCATTCGTGCATAAGCGGTGCGATATCCGGTTCTTTGGTGATCGGCGAATAGAATGCGAAGGGCGACGGCGGCGGGTGAAAATGATCTTCCAGAATGTCGCACATACGGCGGCTGAAAGCAGCATGATCCTCCGCTGTCAGCGTGCGTCGCCAAGATTTCATGCGGGTTCGCAGTGTACTGCGATAGAATTTTTCTTCCGTCGGGTTCGGCATAGTCCGGACAGTACCACACCCGGCCTTGATCGATGCGCCTCTTTGTTTGTACTTATGTTGACGTCACCGCTTTACCCAAAACCTTTCCGTGTACTGTTATTGGCCATCGCACTGGGCCATGCATCCCTGCTTGCGCCAACGGCCTTGGCGCAGGATGCGACCTATCTGGCAGCGCGCGATGCCGTCAGAAGCGGTCAACTCGGCAAAGTGGAGCAGTTGTATCCGCAGCTCAAACAGCATGAGCTGGCGCCTTACGTGGAATCCTGGATGCTGAAACCGCAGTTGATGAGCGATAGCCCGGAGATTCGCGCGTTTCTGAAGAAGTACGATGGCGAGCGGCCGGCCGAATTACTGCGCGCCGACTGGATTCGTGCCCAGGCCAAGCAAGGGAACTGGGCGCTGGTAGCGCAGCAAGGGCCGTTGATGCTGCAGCCGGAGCCGGATGTGCAGTGCTATAGCCTGTTGCCGCGCGTGAACAACGGGGACAGTGCTGCCAAAGAGCAGGCTCGGGTGCTGTGGATTACGGGTACGGATTCGCCCGAAGCCTGCCAGATCTTGTTTGATGCGATGTGGGCCAACGGTGAGCTCAAGGCCAGCGATGGTTGGTTGCGGGCGCGCCGACAAGTGGCGATGAATAAGCCCAATCTGGCCCGCCAGACCTTGTCGGTGATGCGCGTTAGCGCCAACGATGCGGCCGGTGGCCTGGATGCCGTGTTGAGCAAACCCGTGGTTTATCTGGAGCGCGTCGGCACGCCGAGCGACGACACCCAGAAGGAGCTCGTGACCCTGGCTCTGGTGCGTATGGCGCGTAACGAACCGGGTAGCGCCGTGTCAGCGATGAAACGCTATGGTTCGGGGCTGGATCGGGCGCAGCAGGAGTATGTTTGGGGCATCATCGCCTGGCAGTTGGGTATTCAGCAGAGCCCAGAGGCGCTGGATGCCGTTAAACGCAGCGGCACGGTTCTGTTACCGGATGAGGCGATGGCCTGGCGTGTGCGCGTCGCCCTGCGGGCGCAGGATTGGAGCCTCGTCAGGAAAAGTATTGAAGCGATGCCGGAGCCCATGATCAGTTCACCGGAATGGGTGTATTGGCTGGGGCGGGCCTTCAAGGCGCAGGGGCGCGATAGTGCAGCGGATGAACAGTTTCAGAAGATTGCCGGTCAGCCTAATTTCTATGGGGTTTTGGCGACGGAAGAGCTGGGTGGCCGTGCCAAATTGCCTACGCAGGCCAAACCGATCACTTCGGAAGAGATTCGTGCGGTGGAAAAGCAACCGGGTATCCGTCGTGCGCTGGCCATGTACCGGCTGGATCTGCGACCCGAAGGCGTTAAGGAGTGGAGTTGGGCGTTACGGGGCATGAATGATCGCCAGCTGCTGGCGGCGGCGGAAGTGGCCCAGCGCAACCAGATTATTGATCGCTCGATCAGTGCGGCGGATCGTACCAGGGACGAACACAACTACAAACTCCGTTTTCCGACACCCTACGCAGACAAAATCATGCCGCATTCCGACCGGCAGAATCTGGATAAGGCCTGGGTCTACGGTCTGATGCGCCAGGAAAGTCGTTTCGTCACGAACGCCAAATCGGGCGTTGGCGCTGCCGGTCTGATGCAGGTCATGCCAGCCACCGGTAAGTGGGTGGCCAATAAGATCGGGGTGAAGTTCCAGCCATCCGATCTGCATGACCCGGACACCAATGTCATGCTGGGCACCACCTATATGCGTCTGGTGCTGGAAAGCCTGGATAACCACCCGGTGCTGGCTTCGGCCGCCTATAACGCGGGCCCCGGTCGGGCACGCAAGTGGCGCGACGTGAAACCTCTGGAAGGTGCGATCTACGCCGAAACCATCCCATTCTCCGAAACCCGTGACTACGTCAAGAAGGTGATGAGCAACGCGGTCTTCTATCAGACGGTGATGACCGGTAACTCGCCCTCGCTCAAAGTCATGTTGGGCACGATCGGCCCCAAGTCGAGTCAATCGAACGGCATACCGGATTTGCCCTGAAATGGCATAAAATAGCCAGTTGAACGACCAACCTACCGATCCGACGATCGACCAAGGAAAACGCATGCTGACGAATAAGAAAATTCTCCTCATTGGTGGCACCGGTTTTGTTGGTCGTCATCTGGCTCGAGTGCTGGTTGATGCCGGCGTGCAGGTCACCATTCCGACCCGCCGTTATGAAAAGAATCGTGATGTCACGATGCTGCCGAGCGTTACGCTCGTCGAAGCCGACGTCAATGATGATGGCGTTCTGGCACGCCTGGCCAGCGGTCAGGATGCGGTCATCAATCTGGTCGGCATTCTGCACGGCGCAACGCCGGCGATTCCCTACGGTAAGGAATTTGCGGCGGCGCATGTCGCGTTGCCTAAGAAGATCGTCGCTGCCTGTAAGGCCGCCGGCGTTAAGCGCCTGCTGCATATGAGTGCGCTTAATGCGGGCAAGAAAGCGCCGTCGGAGTATCTGCGTTCCAAGGCGGCTGGCGAAGACGTGGTTGCCCAGTCGGGTCTGTTGACCACCATTTTCCGCCCGTCGGTCATCTTCGGTGCGCGTGATTCATTCATCAATACCTTTGCCTGCCTGCTACGCAAGCTGCCAATTCTGCCGCTGGGCTGCGCCGACGCACGTTTCCAGCCGGTGTCGGTCGATGATGTTGCCCGTGCCTTCGCCCAGGCACTCGATATTCCGGCCACCGAAGGCCAGGTTTACGATTTGTGCGGCCCGACGGTGTACACGCTCAAAGAGCTCGTTGAATACACTGCCAGCGTGCTCGATACCAAGCGCCGGATTATTCCGCTTTCGGAAAACTTTGCATACTTCCAGGCCGCGCTGCTATCGCTTTTGCCGAACAAGATGATGTCGGCCGATAACGTACGTTCGATGGAGGTGGATAGTGTCTGTAGTGGCCACTGCAAGACACCACCCAATTGGAATCCGGAACCGCTGGAATCCGTTGTACCGTTGTACCTGCTGGGTGCCGGTGACAGCGTTCAGTTCGACGATTACCGTAGCCGCGCTGGCCGCTGATTTTTCGGTGCCGCGCTTCCTGCTTAAGCGCTGGTTATGAAGATCTACACGGTTGGCGGCGCGGTGCGCGACCGTCTGCTGGGCTTGACGCCGGGTGACCGCGACTATGTGGTCGTCGGCAGTTCGCCGGACGACATGTTATCTGCCGGTTACACACCGGTCGGCAAAGACTTTCCGGTTTTCTTGCATCCGAAGACTCACGAGGAATACGCGCTGGCGCGCACAGAACGGAAGACGGGGCTCGGCT
>JBLIZO010000066.1:0-18959 GCA_048859965.1 Fluviibacter sp. | reverse complement strand
CCGTATTCCGAAACGTAATACTTGGTCATCCACAGCGCCAGCCCCACATAACCGCCGAAAACAATCGAGTAATACTGACAGTATTTCCAGACCCGCGGGTCCTTCAGCGCCTTGAGTTGCTCGGCGACCGTCACACTGCTACTCACGTTATGGCTCTTATCCGTAAAACTGAACATCCAGAACACCAGTGCCGTTACCAGCATGGCGACCGCATAGACTTTGGGCACCATCGTCCAGCCAAATGCCAGAACAATCGACGGCGCCACAAATTTAGTCACTGCTGCGCCCGAGTTACCAGCGCCGAAAATACCCATCGCCAAACCCTGATTCTTCTTGTCGAACCAGCGTGCCACATAGGCAATCCCGACGGAGAACGATCCGCCGGCCAGGCCAACGAACAAACCCAGCACCAGAAACTGCCAGAATTCGGTCGCATCACCGATAAACCAGATCGGCACCACGCAAGCGAGCATCAGAATAAAGAAAACAATGCGACCACCCAGTTTGTCGGTCAACATCCCCAGCGGCAAACGAATCAGGGACCCTGACAAAACTGGCATCGCCGTCAGCAGACCGAACTCGGTTTCATTAAGGCCCAGTTTGGCCTTGATCGGAATGCCGATCACGGCGAACATCATCCAGATCGCAAAACAGATCGTAAATGCGAACGTACTCGACGAAACAACCGACCACTGCTTCCTGGTAAACATCCCAACCCCCGTTATGACTTATTTCCTATGGCAGCCATCTTAGAAAGATGCGCGCAGCAGAGATAGACCTGAAAACCGTCGAAATACGCCACCTTCTACCCCTTTGTAGGTAGTTCAACCGGCAACCAACACGAACAAATACCCATAAAAAACAATAGCGTATGTGGCGACCATAAAAATTACCCGTCACCCTCGGCGAGTTCGGCTCAAAATGGTGGTACGCACTAATACCAAACGCTGATCAGCGAGCGTTTGCATTACGCTGGATACCTTATGTTTTTTTCGACCATTCCCAACATCGCCCGCAAGGACTCCCTGCTCGCCCGCTTAGGCCTGGCCATGGGCATGATCGTCCTGCTGTCATTCATCTCTATGGCGTTGTCCACCTCTATTGCCGACAACAGCCTGGGCAAAGCCAATGCCATTAACTCAGCGGGCTCGCTACGCATGATGAGTTACCGGCTACTGAGTTATGTGGAGTCGAACGCATCACCAGAGACCATCGCTGCCGCCGCTAGCGAGTTCCAGTTGCGACTGAATGCGCTGGAAAGTTTTGTCGTCTCCAGAGCTGCGGACTACAGTGAGCTACCGGGTCAGTTTCAGCAGGTGCACAGGCTCTGGGAAAACGATATTTACCCGGCCGTGCTGAGCTTTGATGGCAAGCCCAACGCATCGACGCTCCGAAAACTTGAAAGCACCATTCCGAACTTTGTCGAACAGATCAATGCCGTAGTTTTTCTGATCGAAGAGGATCTGGAACAGAAAATCGCATTGCTTCGCTCTATGCAGATCGTGCTGCTGGTGATGACGATTGCCGTATGTGCCATCACGATGTGGATGATGACGCACCAGATTCTTCGACCACTCAAGGATCTGCTCAGTGCTGCCAGCCGCGTCCGTGATCAAGACTTCAGCGCGATGGCACATCATACCGAACAAGATGAACTGGGCCAGTTAGGCGCAACCTTCAACATGATGGTCTCGGAAATCGCCGCGACCTACGATACCCAGAATCAACTCATCGCCGAACGTACGCGTGAGCTGATGGAATCCAACCGGTCACTGGGGTTGATGTACAAATCGGCCTTGCAACTTGCCGACAAGAACATCACCCCATCAATGCTACGGGGTTTTCTCGATGACATCGAAAAAGAGCTGGAACTCAGCGCCGGTACGATCTGCGTCAGCGAGCACGGCCTGTTTCCCGCCCACCGACTCGCCTCGAATCTTCTGCAGAATGACATTGAAAAACTTTGCGGTGAGGGTGGCTGCGCGGATTGCTTCAGCAAGAGCCACAGCACCGCCTATGAAGCCCAGGACAATGAACACACGATGATTTTCGTGCCGATCAAGGCAACGGAATCCATCTCCGGCGTCATGCCATTCCGCATCAATGGCACAGGCGACCTGCCCATCTGGAAACGGCAAGCGCTCGAAGCGATTGGCAGTAACCTGTCTATGGCGCTGTCAAAAATGCAGCATCAGGAAGAGCAGCACCGGATTGCAGTACTGGAAGAGCGGTCGGCTATTGCCCGAGAACTCCATGATTCGATTGCGCAATCACTGAGTTATCTGCGTATCCAGGTCGCACGTCTTGAAAAAACGCCGCTGGCGCCGGAAGCCTATCAGGAAGTCGTCACCGAACTTAAATCCGGTCTGGCCAGTGCCTACAAAGAGCTTCGCGAACTCATCACAGCCTTTCGTCTCAAAATCGATGAGCGCGGTTTTCATACTGCGCTCGCCGAAACCGCCGATGAATTCAGCCGCCGCTGCAACCTTCAGGTGCAATGGCGTAACGACCTCCCCCCCACGCTGCTCTCCGCCAACGAAGAGATCCACGTCCTTCGTATCATCCGGGAAGCGTTGGCCAACATTGAAAAGCACGCCCACGCAAGCATTGTCGCCATCAATGCCAGCCTGTCGGAAACCCACCAGGCCACCATCGAAATTACCGATAATGGCGTAGGCATAGGCGATGCCAGATCCCCTGAAAACCACTATGGGCTTATTATCATGGAAGATCGTGCCCAATCACTGGGGGGAAATATCCATATCCGGAACCGCGCAGAAGGCGGCACCCTTGTCACATTGTCCTTCATCCCTGAAAAAACCCGGATTGAACTATAAGAACCTTGCCATGAACGCCAAAATTAAAACCCTGATCATCGATGACCACCCGCTTTTTCGTAAAGGCGTTATCCAACTCCTGGGCATGGAACCGGATTTCAAGGTCATCGCCGAAGCCTCTTCCGGAGAGGAAGGCGTCGCACTAGCACTTGAACACACCCCCGATCTGATTCTGCTGGACCTCAACATGAAAGGTCTGAACGGCATCGAAACGCTGCAACTCATGCGTGACAAGGATGTCGATGCGCGGATCATCATACTGACCGTGTCGAACAACCCCGATGATCTGGTCGGCGCCATTCGTGCCGGTTCTGACGGCTACATTCTCAAAGATACCGATCCTGAGGAAATGATCCGCCTCATCAAGGAGTCGATGCTGGGTAAAAACGCCATCAGCGCCGAACTCAGCGGCTTGCTGGCATCCGCGCTGCGTCAGGAGGCCGTTGTCACCAACCGCTCGCAGGCGAGCCTGACCGAACGCGAACTGAGCATTCTCAAATGTCTGGCGCAGGGCATGTCGAACAAACTGATCGCACGTGAACTCGACATCATGGACAGCACCGTTAAGGTGCACATCCGGAATCTGCTGAAGAAGCTCAAATTCCGTTCTCGAGTTGAAGCGGCGGTCTGGGCAGTCTCCAACAATCTCGGTTGATCGGTGCCTACCACCGATGGGGTATAGACAAGGCCTTGGCTTGTCCGCAGAATCAGTGCCCGTTACGACTTGATGCAGGCACTTATGCCCCAACCCCCGAAATCCCCTCGCCCCAGCAACCTGCTCTCCATCAAGGAAAGCCAGGCACGCAAGGAACGCCCCATGACCGGCTTCGGCTTATGGCGTCTGGGTTTCCGTCCGTTCTATCTGGGTGCTGCACTCTTTTCCGCCATCGCCATGCTGCTCTGGCTCACCACACTGACCGGCATCACCACCCTACCGACTACGGGTACCTTGCCGGCCATCATATGGCACGCTCATGAAATGGTCTTCGGTTTCGCGCTGGCCGTAATCGCAGGTTTTCTGTTGACTGCCAGCAACAACTGGTCCGGCATTCTGCCAGCCGCCGGTTTACCTTTGTCGATCCTGTTTCTATTCTGGGCAGCGGCACGCGCCTTGATCTTACAGGGGGAAATCGCGCTCGCCGCCACCGCTGATATGGCTTTTGTCATACTGCTGACGGGCTTGCTTTTCCGGGTGTTGTGGCTGGCCAAACTGTGGAAGAATTTTTTTATCCTCGGACTCGTCGTTCTCATGGGTGCGCTGAATGCCTGGTTCTACCGTATCGCGCTGAACGACTTACCTACCAGCCCGCTGCAGCCCATTGAGCTGGCGCTTCTGGCGATCCTCCAGTTACTGGTCGTCATGGGTGGCCGCGTCATTCCGATGTTCACTCAAAACGGTGTGCCAGGTGTCACTCTCTGGAAACCCGCAACCCTCGCCTGGCTCACCCCAGTATCGACCGCGCTCGGCATTGTGGGATGGGTCAGCCTGGCACCGCGCCCTGCCTTCGCACTGTGCGCCTTTGCAGCGCTCATCAACCTCGTGCGCTGGCTGGGCTGGAAACCCTGGCACAGCAGCCGTCACCCCATGGTGTGGGTATTACAACTGGGTTATTTCTGGATCCCAGTGGCCTTTCTGGGTATGGGTCTGGAATCGCTCGGGTTGGTGCCTCGGTCTTTGCCCATCCACACGCTGGCGGTTGGCGCCATGGGGCTCATCATCGCCGGCATGATCACCCGAACCGCGATGGGGCACACCGGGCGCCCAATCATCAGTTCAGGCTACGAACGTGCTTTTTTCCTGCTCATCGCCGTCAGTGGCCTGCTCCGTATCCTGGCAGCGCTGCCTGTCATGCAGGGGGTTTTGACCAACGGGCTGCTGCATGCATCGGGTGTCGCCTGGATTCTGGGCTTTTGCATCTACTTGCTGCGCTACACGCCCTGGCTGTGCCGCCCACGCCTGGATGGCCGGCCCGGCTAAGCACACCACGCCCCGGCCGCCTACACCCAAATGGGTAGCTGCCCTACCCAGGATAACGCCCCACAACGCATCGAATACCTGCATAATGATTCTGTAACCACTACAGCACTCGGTAAGGAACACCGTATCGAACCGCTGGCTTTTGAGGCAATGCCGACTAAGAAGACCGAGGATAGGATGAACATGCTCACTGACCCGCACGGCCGGAGTTTTAGCTATTTGCGCCTATCCATCACCGACATCTGCAATTACCGTTGTCAGTATTGCCTGCCTGATGGCTACCAGAAGATTGGCAAGCCGCAGTTCATGTCCGCCGATGAAATCGAAAATCTGGTCACCGGACTGGCCGGCCTGGGTCTGTGGAAGGTGCGCCTGACTGGCGGTGAACCAACCGTGCGCAAGGACTTCGCCGAAATCGCCGCGCGCGTCTCATCCGTTCCCGGCATACGGCGCGTCGCCACCACTACCAATGGTTACCGCCTCGCCGAAAATGCACAACTCTGGCGTAATGCCGGTATTTCAGCCATCAATATCAGCATCGATAGCCTGAACCGTCAGCGCTTCGCCGAGATCACCGGGCACGACCATCTGCCACGTGTACTCGATGGCGTCAAAGCCGCACAGGATGCCGGCTTCGAGAAAATCAAAATCAATACCGTGCTATTGCGCGGCGTCAACGATCATGAGCTGGATGATTTTCTGGGCTGGATTCAAAACCAAGACATCAGCATTCGCTTCATCGAACTGATGGAAACCGGCACCAACAAAGAGTACTTCAATCGACATCACATTCGCGGACAGGAAATCCACGACCGGCTGGCTACCGCAGGCTGGTCCGAACTGCCGCGTGAAGAAGGTGCCGGTCCGGCACAAGTGTTCAGGCACTCGGCCTACCGGGGTGAGATCGGGATCATCGCGCCTTATTCCAAAGATTTCTGCAACACCTGCAACCGTCTGCGCGTAACTGCCACGGGCAATCTGCGGCTGTGTCTGTTCGGCAACGGCGGCCATAATCTGCGTCATCTGTTGCAACATCGCGACCAACGCGCCGAGCTGCAGGACACCATTGCCGGGCTCCTCGTGCAGAAAGCCCCCACACACCTGTTGCATTTTCATCAAACCGGCGCCACGCCGCATCTGGCCGCACTTGGCGGTTAATCACACCATGAATCAAGGTTTCCACATGATTGATGTGGGCGGCAAAGCGCCCACGCATCGGGTTGCTGTTGCCGAAGGTCGTATCCTGGTTGGCGAACAGGCTTTCACGCTGATCCAGCAACGGGCGTTGCCCAAGGGTGATGCACTGATGCTGGCGGAAATCGCCGGTATTCAAGGCGCCAAAATGGCCAGTCAGCTTATGCCACTCTGCCACCCCATGGGGCTGGATCAGGTACAGATCTTGACCACATTGGAACCTGAAACACATGCGGTACGTGTTTCCTGCATCGCCTCGACGCACGCCAAAACCGGTGTCGAAATGGAGGCGCTGGCCGGCGCCAATGCCGCGCTGCTGACGATCTGGGATCTGACCAAAATGGTGGAGCCGAATCTCACGATTGACGGCGTTCGCCTGCTGGCCAAGTCCGGCGGCAAATCCGGGCTCTGGCTCAACCCGGCAGGTGTACCGGATTGGGTTCGCGAGCGTGTGGCGCCCGCCCCGAAGAAAACCCTGACAGGAATTGCCGTAGCCGTCATTACGCTCAGCGACCGGGCAGCGGCTGGTGTGTATGAAGACAAGGCGACACCCGTCGCCAAAGCCCTGCTCGAATCATTGGGCGCCAACGTCACCGACACCTGCGTCATTCCCGACGAACCGGAGACTCTGCGGCAAACCATCGAAGCGCTCCGTGCGCAAGGGCAGGTTCGCTTAATCATTACCTCGGGAGGCACCGGCATCGCGCCACGCGACCGTACGCCCGAAACGATTGCTGCCATGGCGGATCGGGTCATTCCCGGCATCGGTGAACAGCTACGTCTGTACGGATCACGCTTCACGCCATTCAGTTGGAGCAGCCGCAGCGTCGGCGCAACTCTCGGCAATCTGCTCATCATCACGTTGCCCGGTAATCCCAAGGCTGTGCGCGAGGGCATTGAATGCCTGTACCCGCAAATCCCGCATTTGATCAACACCATCGACAACATCAAACATGATTAGTTATCGCGATGCGCTGCAGTTGATTACCCACGAGGCCACGCGGCAGCCGACACGTCGGCTGGATCGCAATGAATCCCTGGGGCAAATCGCCGCCGAAGACATTTTGGCCTGTCTGGACATCCCCCCGTTCGACAACTCCGCTATGGATGGCTTCGCCCTGCATGCCAGCAAGACAATCGGTGCCAGCGCAGCCACGCCCAAACGGGTCAAAGTGGCACATTGCCTGGCCGCGGGCGATGTACTGGAAGCTGCCGATCAGAATCTGGCGGTAGAAATCATGACGGGTGCCAAGCTCCCGGCCGGTTTCGACGCCGTCGTGCCGATTGAGAAAGTCCACGTCATCCGCGACGAATCGGGGCAAGCCGTCGAAATCGAGATTCAAGCCGAACTGCCAACGGGCGACAATGTGCGTTACGCTGGCGAGGACTTCAAGCGCGGCCAACTGCTCGCTGCACCGGGTACGCGCCTGCATGCCGGGCACATCGCGGCCATGGCGGCAACGGGCATTCACGAAGTATGTGTGTTCAATATGCCGGAAGTGGAGATCTTCACCACCGGCAAGGAAGTCAGCGATGCGTATCACCTACCCCTGCAGGACGGTGAGATCTACAATTCCAACACACCCTACCTGCTGTCGCATTTCAAATCAGCCGGCATCCCGGCCGCCTACGCCGGCAGCATTGGCGATGACGAACAGGCCTTTGTCGATACCCTCAATGTCGCCACCAATGCCCGCATCGTTATCAGCTCTGGCGCTGTTTCCATGGGCAAATGGGATTTCATTCCCACGCTACTCGAGAAGAACGGTGCCCGCATCATTTTCCATGGCGTTGGTATCAAACCGGGGAAACCGATCCTGTTTGCCGTATTGAAAGATGGCCGTTATTACTTCGGTCTTCCCGGCAACCCGGTCTCCGCCGCCGTCGGTCTCCGATTTTTCGTACAGCCGCTGATCCGGCAGCTATTGGGCATGCCCATCGAAAACTTCCACTACGCCGAGTTGCGCCATGAATTTCGCAAAAAAGGCGATCTGCGTAATTTCCTCAAAGCACGACTGGATAGCGACACACATGGCCAGACACATCTCACCATACTGGATGGCCAACAGTCGTTCAAAATTTCACCACTTCTGGACATGAACTGCTGGGCCATCATCGCCGAAGAGCAGAATGTCCTAGCCAAAGAGGATTCGGTCTGCATTGCCCCCATGGAACTCTTTCCCATCGCGTTTTAATCATGACGCTTTAAGGAACCATCGCATGAATCCCCCCATCACCCTCTCGATCAAACTGTTCGGCGCTTTCCGTAAATATCACGCGGGCACGCTCAATGTCGATGTCGCTGCAGGCAGCAGCGCCCAGGCTGTCAAAGCAGCCATCGCTGCCGCGCTCCGTCAGGCAAACCCGGCCTTTGCCGATGACGAGCTGATCAGCAAATCAGCGCTGGCCAATCATCAGCGTGTTTTCAGCAATAGTGAGACCATCGTTGCCACCACCGACCTGGCCATTCTGCCGCCGGTGTGCGGAGGTTGATATGAGCGGACAGAACTATCTCAATGTTTCAACCGAACCGCTATCAACCGAAGCGGCTATCCGCTTTGTCGCCGATGATGCCCACGGTGCCGCCGACTTGTTCATCGGCACCGTACGCGACCACAATCTCGGCAAACCAGTGCGCGGGGTTTCCTACGACGTCTTCGACGAACTGACCCTGCAGACTTTTCGCGAACTGGCCGACGAGGCACGGCAGAAGTGGGGTGAAAAACTGAATATCTACATCGAGCACTTCAAAGGGCGGCTCGACATCGGCGGCATCAGCATTCTCATCGCCGTCAGCTCACCACATCGCGACGAATCTTTCAAAGCCTGTCGTTTTATCATCGAAGAGATCAAACACCGCGCACCAATCTGGAAACAGGAGCATTATCTCGACGGCGACAGCGACTGGGTTCAAGGCCATGCCCTCTGCTCGCATGGCCCCGTATCCTATGACGACGAGCCAGAACATACCCACACCCACTGTCGCCACTAATAGCACCCTGGGCATTGTGCTGGCCGGCGGGAAATCTTCCCGCATGGGACGCGACAAAGCCGCTTTGTGCATTGACGGCGAACCGCTGCTTCTGCGTGCCCGGCAACAACTGCTAGCCGCTGGGTGCGGACAGGTTCTCATGAGTGGTGCGCCGCGCGCCGAATGGCCCGAAACCAGCATCGCCGATGCTTTACCTGAAACCGGCCCGGTTGGCGGCATCATCAGCACCTTGCACTGGGTCAGGCAGCATGCCCCTGCAAGCAGCGCCTTGCTGTTCATCCCGGTCGATGCCCCCCTGCTTTCGCCTGCGTTATTGCATGACATGCTGATAACGGCCGATACCGATGGTTGCCGCTTGGATCAATCGCCCTTGCCACTGGTCATCAAACCAACCGATCGCGTTCTGAACCGTTGCGCGGCGATCCTGAGTGATTTGCAATCCGGGCGCTCCTGCTCGATTAAACATCTGATTGCGCCACTCGATCTGGTCACATACCCGATGACCAATGTCATTAAGTCGCAACTGATCAATGTCAACACGCCCACCGAATGGGAAGGACTTTGCCGTGAACTTGAGAATCGGACCTGAATCTCTGCGTTTTCGTATTATCGAGGATGAGTTGGCCGTGCTGCGTGCAAACGGCTGCATCAGCGGCGAGACAGGCGTTGCCGAAATGTGCCGCCTGGCCTACACAGTGCGTCTGGCGCCTTCTGGCCAGCGACCTGAATCAACCACGCAACCCGCTCTGACCTTGACCACCGTGCAGGATGCGCAAGGCATGCACGTGACGCTCATGCTCTCGCCCGCAGCGCTGAATCAACTCGTCACTGGCCAAGCGGGTAAAGACGGCGTCCGAGAGTTTCTGACCTTCGCCAATGGTGACATGCTCACCGTGGGGCTGGAGGTCGATCTGCACAGCAAAAAAGGCAGCGAGAAATCATGACCGCACGCTACAGCCGACAGACTGTTCTACCGGAAATCGGACCATCGGGGCAGACCCTTCTGGGCAAAGCGCGTATTCTGGTCGTCGGCGCCGGCGGCCTGGGCGCCCCCGCATTGCTCTACCTCACCGCGGCCGGTGTCGGCCTCCGCCAACTCGGCGGCTGTATCGGTATCATCGACGATGACCACGTTGATCACTCGAACTTGCAGCGTCAAATCGTTTTTCGCGAATCCGATCAGGGCAAGCCCAAAGCCTCATCAACCGCCGCGCATCTGAGTTTACTCAATAGCGAAACCTGTTTAATCGCACACACGGAACGCCTCACCGCCGCTAACGCACTGGCCTTGCTGACCGATTACGATATCGTTATCGATGGCTCAGACAACTTTGCTACCAAATACCTCATCAACGATGCCGCCGTCAAACTGGGCAAACCTGTGGTTTACGGTTCCATTCTCGGCTTCGAAGGTCAAGTCTCGGTCTTTTCTGCGCCGCATGGCCCCTGCTATCGCTGCATCTACCCCGAAGCGGCTCAAGGTCATATTCCGAATTGCGCCGAGGCCGGCACCCTGGGTGGCATTGCCGGCGTGATCGGCAGCATGCAGGCCATCGAAGCGTGCAAGCTCGCTCTGGGTGCCGAACACTGCCAATCGCATGATCTGGTGCCGCTGATCGGGAAACTCCTGCTGTTTGACGCACGCAACTGGGATATACGTAAACTGGATGTGAGCCGTCAGCCCGATTGCCCTGTCTGCTCTCGCCCAACAGGTGACATCCGGCTTGATCAACCGAGCAGCCCAATGTGCAGCACGCAAACGGTGACAGCCATCACGCTGGCCGATCTGAACGATCTCTACGAGTCCGGTGTACCCGTCACGCTGATCGACGTGCGCAGCGAAGCCGAATGGGCAAGCGGCTACCTCAATGGTGCGCTGCATATGCCCCTGCCTTTACTGCTGGCAGACGATGCCGATCTGTCGCAGCTTGATCCGCAGAGTCTCATCATCGTCTATTGCCAGCAGGGCATCCGCAGCCAGCAGGCCGCACAGCACCTGGCGCAGCGGGGCTTCAACGTGCTTAATCTGAAAACCGCTTTTTAGCCCGCTACCGCTTAGGCGGTAGATTGACCGGCCTTAAAGGGTATTGATTTATCATTCCCACCGTTGTGTAATTTAACTTCATAACGCATCGAGGCCTCTATGAACCATGCCGCAATTGCCCTGCCACTCAGCGGACGTCAGACGCGATGGAGCCATATCGAGCTCCTGGAGCTGATTGACGACTGTGGTTCCATCAACAAGGCCGCTGCCCAGATGGGCATGAGTTACAAGGCGGCCTGGCTGGCGATTGAATCGATCAACAATCTGTCGCAGGAACCCATGGTGCTGCGGCAGACCGGCGGTCCGCAAGGCGGCGGTACGCAACTCACCCCCTATGGTCGCCGCTTCGTCCATCTTTATCGCTGCCTCGAAGAAGAACAAAAAAAACTCTTTGAAAAGCTGGACAGCAATTTCAACGATTTCGACCAATATCGAAAAGCCATGAGGAGGTTCAACATGCAGACCAGCGCCCGTAACCAGTTTCTCGGCACCGTCAGCGCCATCAAAAAAGGGGCGGTCAATGCCGAAGTGTCATTGGACATCGGCGGCAATGATCGCATTCATGCCGTCATCACCAACGACAGCCTCGAACAGCTCGGCCTACAGGAAGGCAAGGAAGCCTACGCCCTTTTCAAGGCGCCGTGGGTCATTTTGACGCGTGAAGAAGGCTACAAGACCAGCGCCCGCAACGAGCTGCGCGGCACCATCTCACGCATCCAGATGGGCGCCATCAATGCAGAAGTCAACGTCGAGCTTACTGGCGGCAAGATTGTCAGCGCGATTCTGACCAACGAGAGCATTGAAGGTATGGGGCTTAAGGTCGGCCTGCCCGTCTGCGCATGGATCAAAGCTTCGCACGTCATTCTCGCGACCCCTGCCTGAGCAAACCATCATGAAAAAATTACTACTCAGCCTGTTCTGCGCGCTCACCTTCAACCACGCACTGGCCGATGACATCGCCATCGCCGTGGCTGCCAACTTCGCTGCACCGATGGAGGAGATCGCCGAGGCCTTTAATCAAATAACCGGCCATCGACTGAAAATCTCTACCGGCGCCTCGGGCAAGTTCTACGCACAGATCAGAAACGGTGCACCGTTTCAGGTGTTCCTGAGCGCCGATCAGGAAAAACCAGAACAGCTTGAAAAAGACGGATTGGCAGTACAAGGCACCCGTTTTACCTACGCCATTGGCAAACTGGCGCTGTGGTCGGCCGACCCGGACAAAGTCGATAATAAAGGCAAAGCCCTGGAATCCGGCCGTTTCACCAAGATCGCTATCGCCAACCCGAAAACGGCGCCTTATGGCGAAGCGGCCATTGAAACGCTGAGCGCACTTAAACTCAAAACCCGGCTTGAACCCAAATTCGTCATGGGCGAAAACATCAGCCAGACCCATCAGTTTGTTGCCAGCGGGAACGCCGAGCTCGGTTTTGTCGCTCTGTCGCAGATCAGCCGAAACAACCAGTTAACCGGCGGCTCCATGTGGCTGGTGCCCGAAAAACTCTATTCACCGATCAAGCAGGATGCCGTGCTGCTGCTCACCGGCAAGGACAGCGCCGCAGCACGTCAACTCCTCGCCTTCCTGAAGAGTGATCGCGCCGTGCGCATCATCCAGTCCTTTGGTTATGGCATTCACTGAGGCTGACTTTCAGGCGCTGTGGCTGACTGCCCGACTGGCCTGCACCACCACAATTATTCTGCTGATTCTCGGCACACCGCTGGCATGGTGGCTATCCACCACGCGCAGTTGGCTGTACCGCCCCATCACCGCCATTGTGGCGTTGCCGCTGGTGCTACCGCCCTCGGTACTCGGCTTTTATCTGCTGCTGTCGCTCGGTCCACACAGCCCCATCGGACAATTCACCCAAGCCATCGGGATCGGGCTGCTGCCTTTTACCTTTCAGGGGCTGGTCGTGGCCTCCGTCCTGTACTCCCTACCGTTCATGGTGCAGCCGCTGCAAACCGCCTTCGAAAGCATCGGTAAACGGCCAATGGAAGTTGCTGCAACACTGCGCACGTCACCGCTCGCCACCTTTTTCAGGGTCGTCATCCCGACAACACGTACAGCCTTTTTTACCGCATGCGTCATGGCTTTTGCCCACACCGTCGGCGAATTCGGCGTCGTCCTCATGATCGGCGGCAATATTCCCGGAGAAACCCGCGTCGCCTCCGTACAGATTTATGACTATGTCGAGGCACTCGAATACAATCACGCCCATGCGCTGGCCGCATTGCTGCTGACCTTTTCCTTCGCCGTGCTGTTCACGTTAAGCCTGCTCAAAAAGGACACACGCCATGACCGTTGAGCATGACATCCATGCCCGATTTCGCCTTGACCGGCCCGGTTTCATACTGGATGTCGATCTGAGTCTGGACGGCGACGGCATTACCGTCATCCAGGGACCTTCCGGCTCCGGCAAAACCACCCTGCTCCGTTGCATTGCCGGTCTAGAAACTCCCGACACCGCGCATCTCCGTATTCATGGTCGTGTCTGGCAGGACAAGACCCACTGTCTGCCACCTTATCAACGGCCCCTGGGTTATGTCTTTCAGGAAGACAGCTTATTTGACCACCTCAACGCCAGAAAAAATATTCTGTTTGGTTGCGCCAAGCATCGAGAGATACCCGAATGGCTCGCTCCCGTGATCAACACGCTCGACATTGGCCATCTGCTGGATAAAAAACCCGCCCAGCTTTCCGGGGGCGAACGTCAGCGCGTCGCCATTGCCCGCGCACTGGCAGTTGACCCCGATATTCTGCTCATGGATGAACCGCTCTCCGCGCTAGACAGACCGCGCCGCCAGGAAATTATCGAGCTGATCCTGAAAATTCATGCCCTCAAAAAAATACCCATCATTTTTGTGACACACGATACATACGAAGCGGAACAACTCGCCGACGAACGGGTGTTCATGGATGCTGGCCGCGTATTTTATCCATAGCCCACTAATATGTGTCATATATAAAAATATGATTGGACGCTATCGACGCGCCAGGGCTATAGTGAGCATATAACCAAAACCCAAGGAGAAGACCATCATGAGCACACAAGGCAAATGCCCCGTCATGCACGGCGCAAATACCGAAAGCGGCAACAGCGTTATGGCCTGGTGGCCCAAAGCACTGAATCTGGACATCCTGCATCAGCACGATGCCAAAACTAACCCCATGGGGCCATCGTTCAATTACCGCGATGAACTGAAAAAACTCGATGTCGATGCGCTCAAGAACGACCTCAGACAACTGATGACCGACAGCCAGCCCTGGTGGCCGGCTGATTGGGGCCACTACGGTGGCCTGATGATCCGTATGGCCTGGCACTCGGCCGGCACCTACCGTATCGCCGATGGTCGTGGCGGCGGCGGCACCGGCAACCAGCGTTTTGCCCCGCTCAATTCGTGGCCCGACAACGCCAACCTCGACAAGGCCCGCCGCCTGCTGTGGCCGATCAAGAAGAAGTACGGCAACAAGATCAGCTGGGCCGACCTCATCATCCTTGCCGGCAACATGGCCTACGAGTCGATGGGCTTCAAGACCTTCGGCTTCGCCTTCGGCCGCGAGGACATCTGGCATCCGGAAAAGGACACCTACTGGGGTTCCGAGAAGGAATGGCTGGCGCCGAGCGGCAGCGAGGGCAGCCGCTACTCCGGCGAACGCGACCTCGAAAACCCGCTCGCCGCCGTGATGATGGGCCTGATCTATGTGAATCCGGAAGGCGTGGATGGCAAGCCCGACCCGCTCAAGACGGCCAGGGACATGCGCGTCACCTTCGCCCGCATGGCGATGAACGATGAGGAAACCGTCGCCCTGACCGCCGGCGGCCACACCGTCGGCAAGGCGCACGGCAACGGCAGCGCGGCCAATCTCGGCGCGGCCCCTGAAGGCGCCGATGTCGCCGAGCAGGGCCTGGGCTGGATGAACCACAGCACCCGCAGCATCGGCCGCGACACCATGACCAGCGGCATCGAGGGGGCGTGGACCGCGCACCCGACAAAGTGGGACGGCGGTTATTTCGACATGCTGTTCAAGCACGACTGGTGGCTGCAGAAGTCCCCGGCCGGCGCCTGGCAGTGGGAGCCGGTGACGATCGCCGAGGAAGACATGCCGGCCGACGTCGAAGACCCGTCGATCCGCTGCAAGCCGATGATGACCGACGCCGACATGGCACTGCGCTTCGACCCGGAATACCGCAAGATCGCCGAGCGCTTCCACAAGGATCAGGCCTATTTCGAGGAAGTCTTCGCCCGCGCCTGGTTCAAGCTGACGCACCGCGACATGGGGCCGAAATCCCGCTACATCGGCCCGGATGTGCCGCAGGAAGACCTCATCTGGCAAGACCCGGTACCGGCCGGCCGCCAGGACTACGACGTGGCCGCCGTCAAGGCGAAGATTGCCGCCGCCGGCCTGGGCGTGGCCGAGATGGTCGCCACCGCCTGGGATAGCGCCCGCACCTTCCGCGGTTCGGACAAGCGCGGCGGTGCCAACGGCGCCCGCATCCGCCTGGCCCCGCAAAAGGACTGGGAAGGCAACGAACCGGCCCGCCTGGCCAAGGTATTGGCGGTCTATGAAAAGATCGCCGCCGAGACCGGCGCCAGCGTGGCCGACGTCATCGTACTGGCCGGCAACGTCGGTATCGAGCAGGCGGCCAAGGCGGCCGGTGTCGAGGTAGCGGTGCCCTTCGCGCCGGGCCGTGGCGATGCGACGCCGGAAATGACCGATGTCGAATCCTTCGCAGTGCTGGAGCCGCTGGCCGATGGCTTCCGCAACTGGCTGAAGAAGGACTATGTGGTCAGTGCCGAGGAGTTGCTGCTCGACCGCGCCCAGTTGCTGCGCCTGACCGCCAGCGAAATGACCGTACTGGTCGGTGGCCTGCGCGTGCTCGGCACCAACCACGGCGGCAGCCAGCATGGCGTATTCACCGATCGCGTCGGCGCGCTGAGCAACGACTTCTTCGTCAACCTGACCGACATGGCCTACACCTGGCAGCCGACCGGCCGCAACAGCTACGCGATTGTCGACCGCAAGTCCGGCACCACGAAATGGACGGCCACCCGCGTCGACCTGGTCTTCGGCTCCAACTCGGTGCTCCGTGCCTATGCCGAGGTGTATGCCCAGGACGACAATCAGCAGAAGTTCGTGCACGACTTCGTCGCCGCCTGGACGAAGGTGATGAATGCCGATCGCTTCGACCTGATCTAGGCGCAAGCACTGATACCGGGCAGTCGGCAACGATTGCCCGGTTTTTTTTCGCCTGGCGACCGGGCATCCCGGCCCATCGCCACGCAAAAAATTTTGTCATGGACGACAGATCCAAACCCAAGGCATGGATTGGGGATTAAAATGGCGACTATTCCATTTTTGTCCAGGACAAATGAACACAACCCCATCAGCAGCCATCATCGGTGCCGGCCTATCCGGGCTGGCCTGTGCGACCCGCTTGCATGCATTCGGCTGGCGGGTCAGCGTCTTCGATAAAAGCCGCGGCCCCGGCGGGCGGATGAGCACGCGGCGTGGCGACGACTGGCAATCCGACCACGGTGCGCAGTATTTCACGGCACGCGATCCGCGCTTCAAGGCGGAAGTCGACCGTTGGCTGGCCGCCGGCGTGGCCGCTGTCTGGCAGCCGCGCATGGCAGTGATCGGCGACCAAGACCTGCACGATGCAGATGCCGCACTGCAGCGCTTTGTCGGCACGCCGCGCATGACGGCGCCAGCCCGCTTCCTGGCCGACAGCCTGCCGGTAAGCCTGCAATGCACGGTCGATAACATCGAGAAAACAGCTACCGGCTGGCATATTGACAGCCGGGAACAGGGCCGACTGGCCGGGTCGTTCGATACCGTGATCCTTGCCGTCCCGGCCCCCCAGGCGGTTCCGCTGGCCCACCCGGTGGCACCCGGCTTGGCGGCCCTTGCCAGGCGGGCAGCGATGCGCGGCTGCTGGACCCTGATGGTGCGTTACGACCAGCCGCTCGACCTGCCCTTCGATGCCGCTTTCGTCAATCGCGGCCCCTTGCGCTGGGTGGCGCGCGAGCCGAGCAAACCCGGTCGCCCGGCCCGGGAGACCTGGTTGCTGCATGCCTCTGCCGCCTGGAGCGAGGCGCATATCGAGGCCGACCCGGCTGAAGTCGCCACCCGCCTGGCAGCCGCCTTTGTCGAGTTGGGCGCCCCACCTCCGCTTGCGGCAACGGCGCACCGCTGGCGTTATGCGGATACGGAGCCGGCGTTGAACATGGGCTACGGCTGGGATGCCGAGTGCCGGATCGGTCTGTGCGGCGACTGGCTCAATGGCGGCAAGGTCGAGGGTGCCTGGCTGAGCGGCATCCGCCTGGCCGACGCGATGACCGAGGGCTGATCCGTAAAGCCGGAGCGACATGCGCAGACAGGGCAGCTACAGCGTCGTCTGGTTCAAGCGCGACCTGCGCCTGCACGACCACCTGCCTTTGCGCCAGGCACTCCAGCACGGCCCCGTTCTCTGCCTGTACGTGGTCGAGCCGTCGCTGTGGGCAGAACCCGACGCCGCACGCCAGCACTACGGATTCCTGCTCGAAAGCCTGCGCGACCTGTATCGCGACTTGCGCCTGCTCGGCGGCCAGTTGCAGGTGGTCACCGGCGAGGTGACCGAGGTTCTCGCGCGCCTGCATCGCAGCGCCCCCTTCAGCCGTTTGTATTCCCACGAGGAAACCGGCAACGGCCTGACTTATCGGCGTGACCGGGCCGTCAAGCGCTGGTGCCAGGCGCAGGGTGTGACCTGGCATGAAGTGCCGCAATTCGGCGTAGTGCGGCGCCTGGAGAAGCGCAATCACTGGCAGGCGCAGTGGGAAGCCTTCATGGCGCAAGCGGTCGCGGCCGCGCCGCCCCATGTTCCGTCGGTCATGCTGCCGTGGTCCGAAGCGCCGCCGTCGCCCGATGCCCTGGGCCTGCCGACTGAAGAGCCGCCCGCCCGCCAGCGCGGCGGCCGACGGGCGGCGCGGCAAATCCTGGCCGACTTTCTCGCCGAACGCAGCCAGCAGTACCGCGGCGGCATTTCGTCACCGCTCTCGGCGCCCACCGCCTGTTCGCGGCTCTCGCCCTACCTGGCGCTGGGTTGCCTGAGCCTGCGCGAGGTGGTGCAGGAGACACGGCTGTTCGCCGCCAGGCTGCCAGCCAGCGCCAGCCGGCATCGCGCCGGCTTGCAGGCCTTCATCAGCCGGCTGTACTGGCATTGCCATTTCATCCAGAAACTGGAAAGCGAGCCCGCGCTCGAATTCCACAACCTGCACCGCGGCTACGACGGCTTGCGTGAAGACGACTGGAACCCGGCCCATTTCGCAGCCTTGACCGCCGGGCGCACCGGCTGGCCGCTGGTCGATGCCTGCGTCGCCATGCTGCGCCAGACCGGCTGGATCAACTTCCGTATGCGCGCCATGCTGGTGTCGGTCGCCGCCTATCCGCTATGGCTGCACTGGCGGCCGGTCGGCCTGTGGCTGGCCCGCCAGTTCCTCGATTACGAGCCGGGCATCCACTGGCCGCAAATGCAGATGCAGTCGGGCACCACGGGCATCAACGTGCCCCGTATCTACAACCCGGTGAAGCAGGCGCGCGACCATGACCCGCACGGCCTTTTCGTTCGCCGCTGGCTGCCCGCCCTGCGCCAGGTGCCGGATACCTGGCTGTTCGAACCGTGGCGGATGCCGGAAGCCATGCAACTGCGCCATGGCCTGCGCCCCGGCATCGACCTGCCGCTCCCCCCGGTCGATCTCGACACCGCGACCCGCCTCGCCAAGCAGCGCCTGTTCGCCCTGCGGGCGCGGCCGGAGATCAAATCGGCCAAGGCGGCGATCGTCGAGAAACATGGGTCGCGCCAGCGGAATGCCCTGCGTGGTACGGCAAAATCCGTCGATCTGCAGCAACTGACACTTGATTTGTAGCCCCCC
>JBLIZO010000065.1:0-9722 GCA_048859965.1 Fluviibacter sp. | reverse complement strand
CTTATAAAACCCGCGTCTTTCACGGGATAATTTAGGCTATGAATTCATCGATCCCGGAAGCCTTTGGTGGCCCGCTGGGTGGGGCGCCGGTTGAACGGGCGAACCCACTGTTGGCTGGGCTGAACGAGCCGCAACGTGCGGCCGTTTGTCTGCCGCCCGAGCACGCGCTGATTCTGGCGGGCGCCGGGTCGGGCAAGACCCGTGTGCTGACGACACGCATTGCCTGGCTGTTGCAGACGGGGCAGGTGTCGCCGCAGGGCATTCTGGCGGTGACCTTTACCAATAAGGCGGCGCGCGAGATGCTGACGCGCTTGTCAACGATGGTGCCGTTCAACGTGCGCAGTCTGTGGGTCGGTACCTTTCACGGGTTGTGTCATCGTCTGTTGCGCACGCACTGGCGGGCGGCCCGTCTGCCCGAGACGTTTCAGATTCTCGATACCGGCGATCAGCAGGCGGCGATCAAGCGCCTGATCAAGGCAATGGGCGTTGACGAAGAGCGTTTTCCCGCGCGCGACATGATGTATTACATCAATGGCTTGAAAGAGCAGGGTATCCGCTCGGGGCAGGCCGAGGCACATGATGCGCACACGCGGCGCAAGGTGGAGATCTACGCCGAATACGAGACCCAGTGTCAGCGTGAGGGGGCAGTGGATTTCGCCGAGCTGCTGTTGCGCGCCTATGAGCTGCTGCAACAGGATGAGGCGTTGCGTACGCATTATCAGCAGCGCTTCCGCCATATTCTGGTCGATGAGTTTCAGGATACGAACCCGCTGCAATACGCCTGGCTGCAGTTGCTGTGCGGGCCGCAGGCGGCGATTTTTGCGGTGGGCGACGACGACCAGTCGATCTACGCCTTCCGGGGGGCCGATGTGGCGAATATGCGCGGTTTCGAGCGCGACTACGCCAAGGGCAACGTGATCCGTCTGGAACAAAACTACCGTTCGCACGGCCATATTCTGTCGGCGGCGAATGCGCTGATTACGAACAACGCGGATCGCCTGGGCAAGAATCTGTGGACGGACGCCGGTGACGGCGAAAAGATCCGCGTGTTTCAGGGGACGTCCGATCTGGACGAAGCGCGCTATATCGTCGAAGAGATCGGCGAACTGAATCGCGAGGGCATTCCGCGCCACCAGATCGCCTTGCTGTATCGCTCCAACGCACAATCGCGCGTGCTCGAACACGCGTTGTTTCAGGCCGGGTTGCCGTACCGCGTGTACGGCGGGTTGCGCTTCTTCGAGCGGCAGGAAATCAAACACGCGCTGGCGTATCTGCGGCTGATTGCGAATCAGGATGACGATACGGCGTTTCTGCGTGTGGTGAACTTCCCGACGCGCGGCATTGGCGCGCGCAGTCTGGAGGCGCTGCAGCTTGAGGCGCGGCAACTGAACAGCAGTCTGTATAACGCGGCGGCCAGCCTGACCGGCAAGGCCGGTACGGCGGTGGGGCAGTTCATACGCCTGATCGAAACCTTGCGCGCCGAGACGGCGGGGCTGACCTTGCCCGAAGTGATTGATCATCTGCTGGATCGCAGCGGTTTGCGTCAGCACTATCAGGCCGAACGCGAAGGCCAGGATCGCCTGGAAAACCTGGAAGAACTGGTCAACGCGGCGGCGACGTTTGCCGAAGACCCGGAGTCGACACGCAATATCGATTCGGAGACGGGCGAGGCGACGAGCCTGCTGGCCGATTTTCTGGCGCATGCGGCGCTGGAGGCCGGTGAGCATCAGGCCGGTGATTCGGACGATGCAATTCAACTGATGACGGTGCATTCGGCCAAGGGGCTGGAGTTCAGCGCGGTGTTTATCGTCGGGCTGGAGCAGGGCTTGTTTCCGCATGAGAATGCGATGCTGGAGCGCGATGGCCTCGAAGAAGAGCGCCGCCTGATGTATGTGGCGATTACGCGGGCGCGTCAGCGCCTGTATCTGTGCCACGCGCAGACGCGTATGCTGCACGGCCAGACGCGCTACTGTCTGCCATCGGGTTTTCTGGATGAATTGCCGGACGCGCTGTTGCAGCGTCTGGATGCGACGCCGGCATGGGCCGGGTCGTATACGACGAGCAGTTGGTCGCCGGCGCCAAAAGTGGATATGACGACGCGCTTTGCCGCACGCGCAGCGGCCGATGCCGGTGCAGGCGGTTTCAGGGTCGGTCAGAGTGTGGTGCACGCCAAGTTTGGCGCGGGCGTGATTCTGGCGGCCGAGGGGCGCGGCGACGAGGCGCGGGTGCAGGTACGTTTTGGCCAGGCGGGCACCAAATGGTTGGCGCTGGCCTACGCCAAGCTGGTGGCGGCATGATGACCCCGCAGGCGCGTTGGCTCAAACTCTTGTCGCCCGAACGGTTGGGCGTACCGGTCGAGCATGGGGCGGGCCATTCGCCGGATCGTAGCCGTTTTCAGCAGGACTATGATCGCATTGTGTTTACCTCGGCCTTGCGCCGTTTGAAGGATAAGACGCAGGTGTTTCCGCTGGCGCAGAGCGACTATGTACGCACGCGTCTGACGCATAGTCTGGAGGCCTCCTGTGTGGGGCGCTCGCTGGGTGCGATGGTCGGGCGTGCGATTGTCGATCGCCATGGCCTGGCGCCGGAGGTTCACCCGTCCGATTTCGGGGCGGTGGTGGCGGCCGCCTGTCTGGCACATGACATCGGCAACCCGCCGTTCGGTCATGCCGGTGAGGACGCCATGCGCGCCTGGTTCGCCACGCACCCGCATTATCTGGCCGGGCTCGACCCAGATCAGCGGGCCGATCTGCTTAATTACGAAGGCAATGCGCAGGGTTTCCGGATTCTGACGCACTTGCAGAACCCGTCGAACCCGGGGGGCTTGCAGTTAACGTGTGCGGTGCTGGCCACCTTTGCCAAGTACCCGCGCCGCGCGCATCTGGAGCAGCCGTTGTCGGGCAAGAGCGCCCGCAAGTTCGGTTACTTTCAGGCCGAGGCCGCGTTGTTTGCCCAAGTGGCCGAGACAGTGGGGCTGGTGCCGCGTGCGCCGGGCGCCTGGTTTCGCCACCCGCTGACGTTTCTGGTCGAGGCGGCCGACGACACCTGCTATCTGGTGGTGGATATTGAAGACGGTGTGCAGCAGGGGTGTGTATCGCCCGAGCAGGCCGAGGCGCTGTTGCTGGATCTGGCGGGTGGCCCGAACGCGGCGGCCAAGTTGCAATATCTGACCGAGCCGAAACGCCGCATCGAATACCTGCGGGCGCGGGCGATTGGCCGTCTGGTTGATGAGGCGGCCCGTATTTTTCTGGAGAACGAAGCCGCCATTCTGGATGGCTCGTTCGATCAGGCGCTGTTTGATGTCTCCCCCGTGGGGGCGAGTCTGCAGGCGGTACGCCGTGTTGCCGAAGAGCAGATCTACAATGCGCGCCAGGTGATGGAAGTGATGGCGGCGGGTTATGAGGTCATCAGCGGCTTGCTCGCTGGCTATGTGGCGGGTGCCTGCGGCCCTCAGAGCAGTCGCAATCGGGTCTGGCGCAATCTGTTGCCGGCCGATTTTGACGAGACGGCAGGCGAGGGCAACTATCTGCGCCTGTTGCAGGTCGCCGACATGATCGCCGGTATGACGGATTCGTATGCGGTCTCGGCCTATCGCCGTCTGAAGGGGATTGAGCTGCCGGGTTAACCGGTGCGTGGTTTTTATGTTGCCTGATTTCGTTCATCTGCGTTTGCATTCCGAGTATTCGATTACGGATGGCATTGTCCGACTCGACAAGGCGGTGGCCTGTGCGCGTGATGATGGCCAACCGGCGCTGGCGCTGACCGACCTCGGTAACGCCTTTGGTCTCGTCAAGTTTTATCAGACTGCGCGCAAGCAGGGGGTGAAGCCCTTGCTGGGCGCCGACATCTGGGTGGGTAACCCGCAAGAGCCGGATGCGGCCGGCCGCTTGCTGTTGCTGTGCCGGAACAATGACGGCTATCGTCAGTTGTGCGAATTGCTGAGTCGCGGCGCGCTGTTCCCGGGGCGGCGCGAGCGCGTGGTGCTCGATCCGCTCTGGTTCCGCGAGATCGGCTGTGACGGGTTGATTGTGCTGTCCGGTGCGGGCGAGGGCGATGTGGGTCAGGCGATTCTGCAGGGCCGCCTGGAGGAGGCCACGGTGCGCGCCAGAGCATGGCAGACCCTGTTCGGCGATGCCTATTACCTTGAAGTGCAACGGTACGGGCATCCCGACGAAGAGTTGCTGGTCACGCAAACGGCGTTGTTGTCGCTGGATCTGGATATTCCGGTGGTGGCGACGCACCCGGTGCAGTTCATCGCGCGCGATGACTTCCGGGCACACGATGCCCGTGTCTGCATTGCGACGGGTTATACGCTGGCCGACAAACGCCGGCCGCGCAATTTTACCGAGCAGCAGTATTTTCAGACGCGGGCCGATATGGCCGAGCGTTTTGCCGATATGCCGCAGGCGCTGACCAATGCCGTCGAGATTGCACGGCGTTGCAATGTGACGCTGACGTTGGGCAAGAGCTTTCTGCCGGACTTCCCGACGCCGAATGGCGAAGGGCTGGATGATTTTCTGGTGGCTGAAGCCAGGCGCGGTCTGGAGGAACGTCTGGCACAGCTGTATCCCGATGCGGCGGTGCGCGAGGCCAAGCGCGCCGAGTATGAAGCGCGCCTGGTTTTTGAGTGCAACACCATCATTCAGATGGGGTTTCCCGGTTACTTCCTCATCGTGGCCGACTTCAGCAACTGGGCCAAGAACAACGGCGTACCGGTGGGGCCGGGCCGGGGGTCGGGGGCCGGTTCGCTGGTGGCCTACTCGTTGGGCATTACCGATCTGGACCCACTGGCCTACGCGCTGCTGTTCGAACGCTTCCTGAACCCGGAGCGGGTGTCGATGCCCGACTTCGATATCGACTTCTGCCAGGACAACCGCTGGAAGGTGATCGAGTACGTGCGCCAGAAATATGGCGCTGATGCCGTGTCGCAGATTGCGACTTTTGGCACGATGTCGTCCAAAGCGGTGATTCGCGATGCGGGGCGTGTGCTGGATCTGCCGTATAACTTCTGCGATCAGCTCTCCAAACTGATTCCCGTGGTGCAGAACCGACCCGTGTCGCTGGCGGAGGCCTTGACGGCGGAACCGCAGTTGCAGGAACGCTACGAACGCGAAGAAGAGGTGAAAGAGCTCTTCACGCTGGCCAACAAGCTCGAGGATCTGACGCGTAACGTGGGGATGCACGCGGGGGGCGTGCTGATTGCACCGGGCAAGCTGACCGACTTCTGTCCGCTCTATGTGCAGCCGGGCGGCGATGCGGCTGTCAGCCAGTTCGATAAGGACGACGTGGAAAAGGTCGGGCTGGTGAAGTTCGACTTCCTCGGTTTGCGAAACCTGACGATTATCGAGTTGGCGCTGGATTATGTGCAGCGGTTGACGGGTACGCGGCCCGACTTGAATGCGCTGGCGTTTGATGACGCCGCCGCGTACCAGATTCTGAAGGACGCCAATACCACGGCGATCTTCCAGGTGGAATCGGAAGGGATGAAGAAGCTGCTCAAGAAGCTGGCGCCTGACCGTTTCGAAGACATCATCGCCGTGCTGGCGCTGTATCGTCCGGGCCCGCTGGGCTCGGGGATGGTGGACGACTTTATTCTGCGCAAGAAGGGCCTGCAGAAAATCGACTATTTCCATGAGTCGCTCAAGGCCTGTCTGACGCCGACCTATGGCGTGATCGTGTATCAGGAACAGGTGATGCAGATCTCGCAGTTGATCGGCGGTTACACGCTGGGTGCGGCCGATATGCTGCGCCGGGCGATGGGTAAGAAGAAACCCGAGGAGATGGCCGAGCACCGCGGTATTTTCAGCGAAGGTGCGACCAAAAACGGCATCGACGGCAAGCTGGCGATGCAGTTGTTCGACCTGATGGAAAAGTTTGCCGAGTACGGCTTCAACAAGTCGCACACGGCGGCCTACGCGGTGGTGACGTACCACACGGCCTGGCTCAAGGCGCACCATGCCTCGGCCTTTATGGCGGCCACGCTGTCGTCCGATATGGACAACACCGATACGGTGAAAATTTTCCATGACGATGCCAAGGCCAACGGGCTGACGATTCTGGGGCCGGACATCAACGCCTCGGAGTTTCGTTTTGCACCGGTGGATGCCAGGACGATTCGCTATGGCCTGGGCGCCGTGAAGGGCACGGGCGAAAATGCCGTAATCGCGATCATCGCGGCGCGCGACGCGGGTGGCCCGTTCAAGGACATTTTTGATTTCTGCAACCGCGTTGATCGGCGTGTCGTCAACCGGCGGGCGATGGAAGCGCTGATTCGTGCGGGTGCCTTCGATGCGCTGGATGCCGAACGGTCGCGCGTGCTGTCGCAGGTCAGCCTGGCCATTGAAACGGCGGACCAGGCCGCCGCCAATGCGCATCAGAACAGCCTGTTCGATATGGACGACGTGGCGCCGGCCGCGAATGTGCGTCCGGGGTCTGCGGATGCACAGTATCCGCCGTGGAGTGACCGTCAGAAGCTCATTGAAGAAAAAGCCGCGCTGGGTTTCTTTTTCTCCAACCATCCTTTCTCGATCATGCGCGATGAAGTGCGCATCTTGTGTCCGACGCCGATCAGTCGGCTGGAGGCCGGGCGTGATGCGTCGGTGGTGGCGGGTATCGTGACCGATGTGCGCACGCAGATGACGCGACGCGGCAAGATGGCTTTCGTTACGCTGGACGACGGCGAGGGGCGCATTGAGGCTGCGGTGTTCAGTGAGTTGTTCGATGCGCAGCGTCACAAGCTGCGCATGGACGAGTTGTTGCTGGTGGAAGGCAAGGTCAGCCGCGATGAGTTTCGCGATGCGCTCAAGCTGGGGGTTGATCGCCTGCTGACGTTTAATGAGGCGCGGGCCCAGTGGGCCAGCCGTTTATGGCTTGATTTGCGGGCGATGGATTTGCGGGCAATGGGCGGCGTACGCCGGATTCATGACCTGTTGCAGCCCTTTGCCCAGTTGGCGGATAGCGGTGGGGCGACCAAGGGTTGTCCGGTCAGCCTGGCCTACAGCAATGGGTCGGCGGAGGTGGAGTTGGCGTTGGGCGACAGCCTGCGGATTCGTCCCGATACCGATCTGATTGATGCCTTAGGCGGTTTGCTTGGCCGCGACCGGGTCCGTCTGGAGTATCAGTTGGGCGCGCAACAGCGCGTCCGTCAGACTGCTGCTGACGCCCCGTGGGCCTAAGGTCTCGGCAAAGCCGGAGCGTTGCACCAGCGATGCCGGCTGGGCGTTGAGCCCACAGAGAATCAATTGTGCGCCGCGTTTGTCGAGCGAGCGGTGCAAGGTTTGCAGCAAATCCAGACCCGTGGTGTCCAGCGATACCATTTTCGTCATGTCCAGGACCAGTACACGCGGCGGTGCATCCTGCTCTTCGAGCAGGGTTTCCAGTTTGCTGATGGCGGCAAAAAACAGTGAGCCATAGATCCGGTAGGCGGCGAGCCGTTGCTGGCCTGTGGCGTCATTCAGTGCACCGGAACCGTAGTAGTCTTCCAGCGGAATGCGTTCGACCTGTGTCAGTTCCGACATGCGGTACAGGTAAAACAGGCAGGCGAGAATCATGCCCAGTTCGACGGCCAGCGTCAGATCAAAGATCACCGTGACGAAAAAGGTCGACAGCAGAATGGCGCGATAGGGAATCGTGTAGCGGCCCAGTTCCTTGAAAGCGTGCCATTCGCCCATGTTCCACGAGACCAGCATCAGAATCGCCGACAGGGCCGGTAGCGGCACATACACGGCGGCGGGTGCGGCAACCACGACGACGACCAACAGGGCCAGCGCATGAAAAATACCGGAGAAGGGCGAGCGACCACCGGCCCGTACATTGGTGGAGGTACGGGCGATGGCGCCGGTGGCGGCAAAGCCACCGAACAGGGGGGCGACCATGTTGGCGATGCCCTGCGCCATAAGCTCCTGATTGGGGTCATGGCGATCGTCGATGGCGGCGTCGGCCACGCGTGCCGAGAGCAGCGATTCAATGGCGCCGAGCAGGGCAATGGCAATCGCCGGCTGGATCAACTGGTTGAGCGTTGATAACGAGAGTGTTGGCAGGCTCAGCGCCGGTATGTCGCGTGGGATGCCGCCGAAGCGTGAGCCGATGGTTTCCACGGGAAAGGCAAAGAGGGCTTGTAGTGCGGTGGCGGCCAGTAGCAGCGCCAGTGGGCCGGGGATTTTCCCCAGCGCCGGAATCCAGTGGCTGGCGCGTTTGTTCCAGAGAATCAGGGCGACGAGCGAGACGACGGACATGATGACGGTAGGGGTCTGGACGGTGCCGGCGTAAGCCCACAGGGTCTCCATGCGCTCGAAAAACTCGGCAGGCATGCTGGGAATTTGCAGACCGAAAAAGTCCTTGATCTGGCTCATGAAGATCACCACGGCGATGCCGTTGGTGAAACCGATCACGACGCTGATGGGGATGAAGCGGATGAGGCCGCCCATTCTGGTGAGCCCCATGATGAACAGCAGGACACCGGCGATGATGGTGGCGACCATCAGGTTCTGGAAACCGTAGATGCTGACGATGCCGAAGACGATGGGGATAAAGGCGCCGGTCGGGCCACCGATCTGCACGCGGGAACCGCCGAGCAGCGAGATGAGGAAACCGGCGACAATCGCCGTCCAGATACCGGCGGTGGGCGAACAACCCGACGCAATGGCAAAGGCGATGGCCAGTGGCAAGGCCAGTACGCCGACGGTTACCCCGGCGGCCATATCTTTGGCCAGGAGTTCCGGTGTGTAGTCCTTGAGACAGTCGAGCAGCTTGGGATGGAAGCGGGCGAACTGGTATTTACCCGTCGATTTGCCGGCTGCAGCCTCAATCGGCCGACCAGATTCCGTGACCCCTGCCTCGCTCATGACGCCCTCCCCGGTGCGCGTTTTATTCGCCCCGGTGTTTTTGTTGTTGGTGGGCGTTGGTGCTAATTCCCTATAGTGTAACCGGTTATTTAACGCGCATGCCAGGCTGTGCGCCGGTATCGGGGCTCAGAATGTAGAGACCCGCAGTCTGGCCCTCGGTGTCCGAGGCGGCCAGCACCATGCCTTCGGAGAGACCGAATTTCATTTTGCGCGGTGCGAGATTGGCGACCATGACGGTCAGGCGACCGACCAGTTGTGCCGGGTCGTAGGCCGATTTGATGCCGGCAAAGACCTGACGGTACCTGGGCTGTTCGTTTTCAGTCTCGCCGATGTCCAGTTGCAGACGGATCAGTTTGTCGGCGCCTTCGACATGTTCGGCGTTGACGATCTTGGCGATGCGCAGATCGATTTTGGCAAAGTCGTCGATGCTGATGTGCGCATTTTCAGCGCCAGCCTGGTTTTCTGGTTTTTTATCCACAGCGGTATCTGCTTTCTTTTCGTTTTTCTTGTCGTTGGCTTTTTCAGCCTTGGCGGTATCGGTTGTCTGCAGCGATTGCGCATTGGCCGCAATGAGCGCATCGACCATCGGGCGTTCGACGCGGTTCATGAGATGGGCGTAATCGTTGATGCGGTGACCGGCCGACAACGGCTGGCGGGCATCGGCCCAGGTCAGTGGTGCGGCCTTGAAGAAGCCTTCGACCTGACTGGCCAGTGCGGGCAGCACGGGTTTGAGCAACACGGTCAGGCTGCGGAACAGGTTGAGCGCGGTGGTCGCTACCACATGCAGTTGCGCACGTTGTTCCGGATTTTTGGCCAGCAACCAGGGTTGTTGGTCGTTGACGTAGAGGTTGGCTTCGTCGGCCAGGTGCATGATCTGGC
>JBLIZO010000064.1:0-6381 GCA_048859965.1 Fluviibacter sp. | reverse complement strand
AAGTTAAAGTCATTGCCGCCTACCCCGGCCCGGTGATTACGCGTTATGAGATCGAACCGGCCGTCGGCGTCAAAGGCGCCCAGATCGTCAATCTGGCGCGCGATCTGGCGCGTGCGCTCGCCCTGGTGTCGGTGCGTGTTGTTGAAACCGTGCCCGGCAAATCCTGCATGGCACTGGAGCTCCCGAACGCCAAACGGCAGACAGTCAGGCTTTCTGAAATTCTGTCGTCCCGGCCGTACCACAATATGACTTCGCCGCTTACCGTGGCGTTGGGTAAAGATATTGGCGGGGTGCCCATCGTGGCTGATCTCGCCAAAATGCCCCACCTGCTGGTGGCGGGGACCACCGGTTCCGGCAAGTCGGTGGGCGTCAATGCCATGATCCTGTCGATGCTCTACAAATCCGAGCCGGACGCCGTACGTTTGATTCTGGTCGATCCGAAAATGCTGGAGCTATCGATCTACGAAGGTATCCCGCATCTGCTGGCCCCGGTGGTCACCGATATGCGTCAGGCGGCCAATGCACTGACCTGGTGTGTGGCCGAAATGGAGCGCCGTTATAAGGTCATGTCCAAGCTGGGAGTACGTAACCTGGCCAGCGCCAACGAGCATATCCAGAAGGCCGCTGAAAACGGTGAACCGATCCCGAACCCGCTGTCACTGACGCCGGAAGCCCCGGAACCGTTGCGCAGCATGCCGCACATCGTGGTGGTGATTGACGAGTTGGCCGACCTCATGATGGTTGCCGGCAAGAAGGTGGAAGAACTCATTGCGCGTCTGGCACAGAAAGCCCGTGCTGCAGGTATCCACCTGATTCTCGCCACGCAGCGCCCCAGTGTGGATGTGATTACCGGCCTCATCAAGGCCAATATCCCGACACGCATCGCCTTTCAGGTGTCGAGCAAGATCGACTCGCGAACCATTCTCGACCAGATGGGCGCCGAAGCGCTGCTGGGACAGGGCGATATGCTCTATCTGCCGCCGGGTACCGGTTATCCGCAGCGTGTGCATGGTGCCTTTGTGGCCGATGACGAAGTGCACCGTGTCGTCGATTACCTCAAATCGCTGGGGGCGCCCGAATACGAAGAAGGCATTCTTACCGGGGCCACCGAGGGGGATGGCGAAGGCGGCGAAGGCGGCGATAGTGATGCCGAAGCCGACCCGCTCTATGACCAGGCCGTGGAGATAGTGCTCAAGAACCGTCGTGCGTCTATTTCGCTGGTACAGCGCCATCTGCGCATTGGTTACAACCGCTCGGCGCGTCTCATTGAGGCGATGGAAAAAGCCGGTCTGGTCTCCAGCATGGATGGCCGTGGTGGCCGTGAAGTGCTGGCCCCCAACCGCGCGGGTGATGAGTAAAGCCGCATGATCCGAGGCCTCAAACTCCCCCTGCTCTTAGCCGTCCTCTGTGTGACAGCTCTGACAGCATCGATGGTGCGCGCCGATAGCGTAGCGGATCTTAAAGGCTGGCTGCGCGACACACGCACCCTGAAGGCCGATTTTGCACAGACGTCTGCGGGCGGTATCGGCGGTGGCAAAAGCCAGGGCGCCATGGCGATCAGTCGTCCTGGCAAATTCCGCTGGTCCATTAGCAAGCCCTATACCCAACTGATGATCGGTGATGGCAGCCGTATCTGGTTATATGACCCCGAGCTCAAGCAGGTCATCGTGCGTCCATCGGACAAGGCGCTTGGCGGTTCCCCGGCCGCGCTGTTGGCCGGGGACAACGAGGTCGAACAACGCTTCGTGCTCAAAGCCGATGGCGATCATGGCGGCGCCCAGTGGGTCATTGCCGAACCGAAGCAGAACGATACGGGCTTTGTGCGTATCCGCATCGGCCTGTCGGGCAATGAGCTCAAAGGCATGATTCTGGAAGACAGCTTCGGTCAGACCACCACCCTGGTGTTCAGTAACGTTGTACGTAATGGCGATGTGCCGACCAGCCTGTTTCGCTTCAGCCCACCGGCGGGCGCCGACATCCTCAAGCAGTAACAGTGGATCTTGATTGTGGACCTTTTTCGCGACGTATCTGACGATTCGGGTATTGCATCCACAGTGAATGCCTCACCGTCTGCCTATGCACCGCTGCCGGAAAAATTGCGCCCGCACACCCTGGAGCGCGTTGTTGGGCAAAGCCATCTCCTGGGGCACGGTAAACCGCTTCGACTGGTGCTGGAAAGCGGCAACCCGCACTCGATGATTTTCTGGGGGCCGCCCGGTACCGGCAAAACCACGCTGGCGCGTCTGGTGGCGTCGCGCTGTGATGCCGAGTTCATCTCGCTGTCGGCCGTGCTGGCCGGTGTGAAAGAAATCCGCGAAGCCATTGCCTTTGCCGAAAAAGCCCGTCAGACCGGGCGCCGTACCATTCTGTTTGTGGATGAGGTGCATCGCTTCAACAAGAGCCAGCAGGATGCCTTCCTGCCCCATGTGGAATCTGGTCTTGTCACCTTTATTGGTGCCACTACCGAGAATCCGTCGTTTGAAGTGAATGCGGCGCTCCTCTCTCGGGCTGCGGTCTATGTACTCAAGTCGCTCAATGCCGATGAACTGGGCGAGTTATTCGAGCGCGCCATGGCGGAATTACCCCATGCCCGGATCACCGACGATGCGAAAGCAAGGCTGATCGGCGTGGCCGATGGCGATGCCCGAAAACTCCTCAATCTTGTCGAACAAACGCTGGCTGCAGCCAGTGCGGCAGCAGCGAACGAGATTGATGCCGACTTCGTAGCGAATACCCTGGCGCAGAACTTGCGGCGCTTCGACAAGGGGGGTGATGCGTTCTACGATCAGATCTCTGCATTGCATAAATCGGTACGCGGCTCCAACCCGGATGCAGCGCTCTACTGGTTTGTGCGTATGCTCGACGGCGGCGCGGACCCACGTTATCTGGCACGCCGCATCGTGCGTATGGCCTGGGAAGACATCGGCCTGGCCGACCCGCGTGGCGCACAGATGGCGTTGCAAGCCGCAGAGACGTATGAACGCCTGGGGTCACCCGAAGGCGAACTGGCGCTGGCCAACGCCGTTTTGTATCTGGCCTCAACCGCCAAATCCGATGCCGCCTACCGCGCGTATAATCAGGCGCGTGCCTTCGTCAGTCATGACGAATCCCGCCCGGTGCCCATGCACCTGCGCAATGCCCCAACCCGACTCATGAAGGATCTCGGGCACGGTGCCGGTTATCGACATGCGCACGACGAGGCCGGTGCTTATGCGGCCGGGGTCAATTATTTCCCCGAAGGGATGCAGGATGTGTCCTGGTACCAACCGGTGGATCGCGGCCTTGAAGCCCGTATCAAAGAACGATTAGCCCAATTACGAGAGTTAGACAGACATGCTTGATATCCAGTTGCTCCGCACCCAACCCGAAGACGTTGCTCGTCGCCTTGCTACGCGTGGAGATGACATCGATTTCGCACCGTTCAATGCGCTGGAAGCCGAACGGAAAACATTGCAGCAACGTACGCAGGATCTGCAGGCACAGCGTAATAGCCTTTCCAAACAGATCGGCATGCTCAAAGGTAAAGGCGAGGATGCCAGCGCAGTGTTGGCCGAAGTCGGCAAACTCGGTGACGAACTCAAAGCGTCTGAGGCGCGTCTGGCCGTACTGTTAGAAGACATCACGACGTTTACTGCTGCGCTGCCAAATCTACCGGGTGAGGATGTGCCGGTGGGCACCGATGAAAACGACAATGTCGAAATCAAGCGCTGGGGCGATATTCCGGCCTTCGATTTCGAAGTCAAAGATCATGTGGACATTGGTGCCGGCCTGAATGGCATGGACTTTGAAACCGCCACCAAGTTGACCGGATCGCGCTTTGTCGTGTTGCAAGGACCGGTCGCGCGGTTGCATCGTGCACTGTCGCAGTTCATGCTCGATACGCATACCGCCGCACATGGTTACACCGAACTGTATGCGCCATACCTCGTCAACAGTGCCAGCCTCTATGGTACGGGCCAGTTGCCCAAGTTTGCCGAAGATCTGTTCCAGGTGCCGCGCGGCGAGGCAGAACCGTATTACCTGATTCCGACTGCGGAAGTGCCGGTGACCAATATCGTGCGTGACACCATTACGGCCGCCGAACAGTTGCCGCTCAAGTGGGTGTGTCATACGCCATGCTTCCGTTCGGAAGCAGGCTCCGGTGGTCGAGATGTGCGCGGGCTGATTCGTCAGCACCAGTTCGACAAGGTCGAACTCGTGCGCATTGAGCAGCCGGAAAACTCGGCGCAGGCGCACGAAGACCTGACACGCCACGCAGAAAACATTCTGGAGCAACTCGGTTTGCCGTATCGTCGTATCGTGCTGTGTACGGGTGACATGGGTTTCTCGGCGCAGAAAACCTATGACCTCGAAGTGTGGTTGCCCGCACAGAACACCTATCGTGAAATCTCCAGTTGCTCGAACTTCGGCAGCTTTCAGGCGCGGCGCATGCAGGCACGTTTCCGCAATGCGCAAGGAAAGCCGGAACTCGCGCATACACTCAATGGCTCGGGGTTGGCGGTGGGACGTACGCTGGTCGCTATTCTCGAGAACTACCAGCAAGCCGACGGGAGCGTACGCGTACCGGATGTCCTACAGCCTTATATGGGCGGTCTGACGGTATTATCGGCGGGCATCTAAGGCTTTGTCAGCGCAGGGTTGCTCCCGCTGCAGCCGGGGTGCTGATGCCATAGGTGCGGGTCGGTGCCGTCAGTGTAAACCCGGTTGATGCCGGGTACAGGCGCGAGAGTATCGCGTAGTACATCCGTACAT
Organism: Fluviibacter sp.; assembly: GCA_048859965.1. Classification (GTDB taxonomy): domain Bacteria; phylum Pseudomonadota; class Gammaproteobacteria; order Burkholderiales; family Rhodocyclaceae; genus Fluviibacter. The sequence continues at coordinate 1,629 of JBLIZO010000064.1, read as the reverse complement.
TTTCGGCAGTCACCACGGCTTCGCCGCCGCGGATCTTGACGCCGCGCTTGGTCTGGCCCAGTTGCGGTAGCGCCTTCTTAACGTCAGCCCAGGAATCCGGATTCAGCTTCATCGATTTGGCCAGTGCGCGAGCCGCGTTGATCTGCCCCGGCCCCACGTTATACGATGCAATTGCCATCCAGGTTCGGTCAGGTTCCGGCACCGACGCCGGTAGTTCATCGCGCAGATAATCCAGATAACGGGCGCCGCCCATAATGCTTTCATACGGATCCAACCGATTGCGCACACCAAGACGGTCGGCCGTATCACCGGTCAGCATCATCAGACCGCGCACACCGGTTTTGCTGACGGCGCTGGTATCCCATTTGGATTCCTGATAGGCCAGCGCGGCCAGCAATCGCCAGTCATAACCGCTCGCAACCTGAGCGCGTTTGAACTGCGTCAGATATTGCGGCAAGCGGGTTTTGACCTTGGCGAGAAAATCACTGCGATCCGCTTCCTGAAGTCGGTTGACCGCACCAAAGTAACGATCGCGCAGTTGGCGCAAGGTGCCATCCTTTTCGGCATTCACCAGAAACTGATTCGCCTGCAGGGCCAGAGCTTCGCCATGGCGTTTTGGAAACGCCCAGACAATCGCCTCCTCGGGCCCGGCATCCAGTGTGCTGTCGATGCCGGGTGTGAAATTTAATGCAATTCTGAAGGCAGCGCCCGGCACCACTGCCAGCCCGATCTGATTCTTGCCGACAGCCTGCAACAGATCGGTTTCCGTCCACCCGGCGTGGGCTGTCTGGCGGGGGGCAATATTCTGGCGTGCCAGATCATTCAGCCACAGTTCGTAGCTGTTGGCCTGCAATGTATGCACTTCCTGCGCGTGTAGCTGGCTGATATGGCTTAGAGGGATGGCTTGGGCGGCTTGGACCAGCACCAGGGTGTCGTGGGCATAAGGGCGAGAGGCAATCAGCAACGACGCGCTGGGGTTCTGTTCATCATCTGCACCTGTCAGGTTGCGGCTGGTCGGTGCTTCGACAAAGCGGCGGGTCAGCCAGGCCGCCGCCATATGCACTTCGCCGCGTTCCAGCATCTGGTGCAGCGCCTGTTCATCTGGTGCAATCACGAAGCGCACATGCTTACCCAGCGACTTGGCGAACGCGGTGACCAGATCATGATCAAACCCGGACTCCAGAATGATCGCCTTGCCGGCTTCGTCGGTGGTGTTTTCCCGGGAAAAACTGGTGGGGGTTGCCCGCGTGCCGACCACCAGTTCTCGTGACAGTGCCAGCGGCTGAATATGCGGTAACAGATAGAGGACACCCAGCACTAAGCCCAGGACGAGTAATGCGGCCTTGGCCCAGAGAAGCCAGCGCGGCGCCGCGTTGATCCGGTGCAAAATCGCCGACGCACGTCGGCTGATGGCGGCCAGACGCGGGTGTTTTTCAGCGGGGGATGCTTCCGGGAGCGACATACAGCGAGCTTTCTCCAAACGGCAACGGTTCACTTTAGCATGGTCGGCCTTGAAGCCGCCCTAGACAGATTTTCCGATCGTGTTAGAATCGCGGGTTCGGAGAGGTGGCAGAGTGGTCGAATGTACCTGACTCGAAATCAGGCGTACTGCAAGGTACCGTGGGTTCG
>JBLIZO010000063.1:0-45837 GCA_048859965.1 Fluviibacter sp. | reverse complement strand
GTTTATTGGTATGGCAATCGATCATGCAACGGGTGCATCCTATGATTATCCCGACAACATCGAAGTTGTCATGAACATGTACAAGACAGATCTTGATATGCAACAGGTCAATTCACCGAAGCCCAGTAATGCACAAAACTCTGTAACACAACCTTCAGTCCAGTAGCGGTCTAACTACAAGTGCCAATATCCAGTACTCCTCATATCTGACAGCGGAGATGCTAAATCTGGCCGCTTGAATATTAGGCTGCGAGAACTTTGCTGGATTTTTTTTACATTCTCGAAATCGCCTAGCAGACCGCGTGAAAATTGGCACCTTCCTGCGCGTGCCTGGTGGTGGGAATCAAGTTAGATCAGATTAAAGTTTTTGTCAGCGTTGACAGGGCTCGGCAGTGGTTCGATGTCGTTCATCTCGAGCAGGTTGATTTCGATGGTCGTGCAGATGGCGTTGAGTGCCAGGTCATTGGGTGCCTGACCGAAAGGATCTTCAATTTCTTCAGCGACGGACTCCATCGCCAGAAAGGTATACGAGATAAAGACGGTGACGAATGGTGTGAGGTAGTTCAGATCGTCGACCAGGGCGAAGGGCAGCACGGTGCAGAACAGGTACACAGTCCGTTTAAGAATCAGGACATAGGCGAAAGGTATGGGTGTGCTGGCGATTCTTTCGCAGCAGCCCTGGACATAGGTCATTTCGTTGAGTCGCTTGTCGATCAGCGAAAAAATGATGTCGCTCATTTTTCCATCCTGATATTTCCGGGCGAGCCATTCGCCGAGTTGCATGACAATACGGTTGCTACGCAGCGGACTTTGGATCACGCTGGTATAGGATGATTCCGGTAGTAGTCGCTGGAGGTCCTTGCTGGCGTCGGTGCCGCGCAACTGGTGATTGAGGCTCCAGACGAAGGCGATGAGATGATTACTCACAAACCGCACGTCAGCCATATCGAAACCCAGACTTTTGATTTCGCGGGTGAGTGTCTGTCCCGTGATCAGTAGACGGCCCCACAAACATCGTGCTTCGTTGAAGCGGGCGTAACTGGTATTGGTGCGGAAGCCCAGAAAGATCGCGATTGAGATGCCGAGCAGGCTGAATGGCGCCGTAGTGATATGCAGGTTCAGCGCGTCGAAATACGGTAAGGCCAGGACGGCAAGGACGGCGACACCAAAATTGAGGGCGAGCCTGGGCAGGATGTTCGGCAGCACGGACCCACGCCAGATGAAGAGCGTGGGGAACCAGTGCTGATGCGGACGAACGATCATGGTCCAGGCTGCCCGGGCAGTTACATGTGACCGTTGGTCAGATATTTCTGATGCCAGCTGAGTGCTTCGTCCAGAATGTGCGGCGTGTGTTTGCCGAAGGAAACCCGCCGGGCGCGCTCATGGTAGTCATGGAGCGCATCGCGGAAATCCGGATGGGCGCAACGGTCGATGATGACCCTGGCGCGCTGGTTCGGCGAGAGTCCGCGCAGGTCGGCCAGACCCTGTTCGGTGACGAGCACCATGACATCGTGTTCGGTATGGTCGACGTGCGAGGCCATCGGGACGATGCAGGAGATACGGCCATCTTTGGCTTGCGATGGTGTCATGAAAATGGAAAGATAGGCGTTTCTCGCAAAGTCGCCGGAGCCGCCAATGCCGTTCATGATGGCGCTCCCCATGAGGTGCGTGGAGTTGACGTTGCCGTAGATATCGGCCTCGATCATGCCGTTCATGGCGATCACGCCCAAGCGGCGGATGATTTCCGGGTGATTGCTGATCTCCTGCGGACGCAGAATGATGCGCTTACGGTACTCGGCCAGATTCTCGTTGAGCTCGACCTGTGCCGTGTCGCTGAGGGAGAAAGCGGTGGCTGAGGCACTCACGAGCTTGCCGGAGCGGATCATCTCGAGCATGCCGTCCTGCAGCACTTCAGTGTAGGCCGTGAGGTTGTCAAAGGGGCCCTGGTTCAGGCCGGCCATGACGGCATTGGCGATATTGCCCACACCCGATTGCAGGGGCAGCAGGTTCCTGGGCAGTCGCCCGTGTTTTACTTCGTGCTGCAGAAAATCCAGGATATGGCCGGCGATACGCTGGGAGTTTTCGTCGGGTTTCGAAAAGGCGCTGTTGCGATCCGGTGCGTGCGTCTCGACGATGGCGATAATCTTGTTCAGGTCGCAACGGAGGTAAGGCTCGCCGATCCGGTCTTGGGGCTTGGCCAGCGGAATCGGCTTGCGGTTTGGCGGCAGGTCGGTGCCGTAATACACGTCGTGCATGCCTTCCAATTTGGGATTCTGCCAGGCGTTTACTTCCAGAATGACCATGTCGGCCTGATCAAGCCAGGTTTTATTGTTGCCGATGGATGACGATGGAATGAGCCGGCCGTCTTCGAGGATGCCGGCGATTTCGACGACGGCGACGTCGAGTTTGCCGAGATGGCCGAACCAGACGGACTGCGCCACTTGCGACAGATGCATGTCGATGTACGACATCGTCCCGGCGTTGATGCGTCGGCGGCATTCGGCGTCCGACTGGTAGGGCAGGCGGAGTTCGATACCATCTACCTTGGCCAGTGCACCATCCAGCTCCGGTGCGGTCGATGCGCCGGTCCAGACGCTGATCCGATACTTTTCACCGCTGGCGTGACGTTGATCGATCAGTTCGGCCAGGGCTCTGGGCACGGCTTTGGGATATCCGGCACCGGTAAAACCGCTCATGCCGACATTGGCGCCATGCGGTACCAGGGCGGCCGCCGCTTCGGCGGACATGACTTTGGGCAGAAGTTGTTTGCAGAGAATACGGTCGGAATGTGCCATGTGTCTTTGTCTCCATCGTATGAAAAAAGCCCGCACAAATCTTCTGTGCGGGCTGAATCCAGAAAGGATGATTTCTGGAGGCGGTATAGCAAGGAGATGACACTATAGTGTCGGCTGGATTGTCTGACGAACGATATTTTCTAATGTCATGCATTAGAATGGCTTATTAGTTGCGCCGTGAAGCCTGTGTTTCGCGCGATCCTGAAAAGATTAAGTTATTCATCATGAAAGACTCCCTGCCGCCGCTGGTGGCGTTGCGTGCGTTTGACGCCGCCGGCCGACACCTGAGTTTCAAGAATGCCGCCGAAGAGCTGAATGTCACCCCGGCGGCGATCAGTCAGCAGATCAAGCTGCTGGAGGATCGGCTCGGTGTGCCGTTGTTCGTGCGGCAGACCCGTGCGCTGGCGCTCACTGAACACGGCCAGAAGCTGCTCCCGAAGATTCGTGAAGGCTTCGAAGCCTTCCGGGCGGGACTGGGCAGAATCAACCCGCTGGAAGACCGAACCCTGCGCATTACGGCGCCGCCGTCGTTTACGACGCGATGGCTGATCCCCCGGCTGTCGGGGTTTTGGGCCAAACATCCGGAGGTTGCGCTGCGGATCGCCAGTACGCCGGAGTGTATCGATCAGTCCCAGAGCAGTGCGCCGCCCGCGCCCAGCAACCACGGGCTCGATGTGTATATCCGCTTCGGCAGTGGCCACTATCCCGGCTGGACGGTCGTGCCGATCTTCACGCCGGAATGTATCCCCGTGTGTGCCCCGGGGATTCTGCAGAGCGGGGCACCGATCCTCCAGCCGGCCGATCTGCTGCACCATGTGCTGATTCAGGATGAAACCACCCGCGGTGCGGAGAATCCGATGGACTGGTCGGTGTGGCTGTCGGATCATGGCGTGCATTCGGCGCTGGCGGAGCGCGGCCCGCGCTTCTCGAATTCGTTGCTGGCGATTGAAGCAGCCATCAACGGGCAGGGCGTGGCGCTGGCGCTCAAGCCGCTGATACAGAACGATCTGGATTCGGGTCGGCTCGTCACCCCATTCGAAGGCGGCGTGCCGTCACCGTATACGTACTGTCTGGTTTATCAAGCGGGCCATGAGAGGGACGGCGGCATTCAGGCTTTTTGCGACTGGGTCTGCGAGGAATCGCGGCACACTTAAGTCACGAATCAGCGCCCAAGAATGCAATAAATGACTTTGCAAGTGGCGACATCTGGTTCTATTCGTTTATCAGCCTGCTTGATACTGGGTGTGGTACACATCCGTATCTGACTGATAGCAACCAATTGATCACGGTCTCGTCCAGCAAAGGACAAGCACCTAGACCGTTTTAGACGCTCTCGGGCTTTTGTATCGGTTGTAGCCCCAAAGGTATTGGGTCGGCATTTTCCTGATCATGTCCTCAAGCGCACGATTCATCTGTGCTGCGGCGAGTTCCGGAATTTCTGACAGCATCTCTTTCATGGGCGACACATGGAAATAGTAACCTTTGCCGTTGGCCAGTCGTTCAAGCCCAACGGTAAAGATCGGGCTATGACGAATCGCCTGCATCCGTTGCACCAGCGTGATGGTATAGGCATCCTTCCCAAAGAACGGTGCATAAACGCCGTCTCCCATCGCCGGAACCTGATCGGGTAGGAACCCGATCGTTTGGCCCTTCAGCAAGGTTTTGACCAGCCCTTTGACGCCCGTCTGATTGGCGGGCACCAGATTCAAGTCGGGGGACAGGCGAATCATGTCGATCAATTGCCTCAGCCAAAGCATTCTGGGTTCTTTGAAGATGACCGTCGCTTTGTGATGCTGCGTATAAAAGGGACCAAGCATTTCAAAAGCACCGATATGCGGCGAGATCAGAATCAGCCCCTTGCCCTGGGCCAGTGCTGCGTCAATGAGCCGCCAATCGTCACACTGAACAATTCGGTCCAGCTTTCCTGCATTGCGACTTGCCCATAAATACGGCAACTCCAGAAACATTTTCAGCAGTTCAATCATGGCCAAACGCGCCATGGCCGGAGTCGCATCCGGATAAGCCCGGCGTAGATTTTCATACGCGCGCTTTTTATAAGTACCTGGCAACACCGACCCAAGGGTGCCTAGTGCTGTCCCAATCCCTTGCAAAACGAACAAAGGCAGGAAACCCAGTGCTTTGACGATCGCGTAGGCGGTTACCGCCAATAGGCTATGCATGCGCCAACACGCCATGCACGATGAATAAGTCTTCTTGAATCACAATCTTTCCCACCAGACACTAAAAAGGTACGCCCCGTAACGGGCAAAATTCAAGTGGCGAGAAAGTCTTGGGGGAAAGGTGACGCAGTAAAGCGGAACAAATCCGACGAGCCAGAAACACTAAATGAACGTCGCAGGCACACGATACACGAAATCAGATATATTTGGCGCTTTGGGGATTCTCCACGCCAATAATCGTGGGCACGGAGTGCGATGATGAATGCTGCTGATTTAACCCTGTTCACCACGGAATTTCTGACAGAAGCGTTGTATGGGCTGGGTTTTCTGGCATTCATTTTGTTACTGGATACCTTTCTTTTTGTCCAGATATTGATCTGGTTCAAGCGCTATTGCGAGAGATCGCATGGGGCGCCTCAATTCAAATACCTCTGGCGCTTTATGGCCTGTGTGCTGCTGCTTTGCATCGTGCAACTGTTATCCATCCTGTTGTGGACCTGGGGTATTTATGCAAAAGGGCTCATGGATAATCTGACCACTACCTTGCTGTTTGTTGGTAGCTGCTATACGACTCTGGGTGTTTATTCAGACTTGCTTCCCAAGGGCTGGCGATTCATGGCCCTGTATATCGCCATCTCGGGTCTGTTTACCTTTGCCATGGCGACATCCGCCATGATCTCCATGGTGGGTTCATTTGCTAAAGCGCAGCAACCCGTGAACAAGGAATCGCCGTAAAAATGCAGAAAGCCCCATCGGGGCTTTCCGGTGAATCCGATGACGCGGTTTATTGCAGGAACAAATGCGTGCCATCCAGATTGGTGTTGGCATCCAGCGCTTTCATCGAAATAACCTTGGTTTCTTTGAGTGCGCTCAGCTTGTTGAGATCGAACTTCGAGTAATTGAGGCTGTTAATCGTTCGGATGTAGAAGTGATTCTGTGAGAGATCACGCAGCACGGTCCAGTCGGTGACCTCTGAGGACGACTTTGAACCCTTGGTGTTGCTCAAGTCACGCTCGCCGCCCGGCAGATCGGGAGATACATCCACCGTAATGTTCTTCGGTCGATCAAAGTTGTTCATGACATGGCTCAAGGTCAGGATGGCCTGCTCCGGAGTTTTGGCCTTCTCGGCGTAGTTCGCATAGAAGGCGGCTTTCACGAAGCGACCGGGTGAAGTCTGAATGCTGGGCACATTGTCTAAAGCACTGCCGCTATCGAAGGAGCTGACCTTCAGGCGGTTGAACTGACCATGGTTTTTATCGACATTGGTGAGATGCGCGAAGTTGCTCATGTTCTGCAGGTGCCACGGGAACGGTGGGTTATTGGTCATTACGCCCACCGGGTTGTCGTACACGGTGGTTTTGCCATCAATCCACTCGATAACGATACCCGCACCGCTACGGTCAAATAGGCCAAAATGTAGCGGCATGGGGTCGTTGCCCAAAATCGGCACCACTGGTAGCCAGATTTCAACCTCATTGTTCTCCAAGGCGCGTTTGACTTGTGCGACGTTTTCAAAATTACCCAGCGCCCAAACGCCCAGATCCAGGCCGGAGAGAATCTTCTCTTGTGGCACCTGGTGGACATTAGGCGAGATGTTGCCGCCCAGCGAGTTGGTGGTAAAGGTCAGGCCCTGGTCATTGATCGCTTCATGCAGTGAATCTTGTTTGGCATTCGGCGTCACACCCGTAACCGTGACCGCGAAGATGGCATGTTTGGTGTTGAAGGTTTTTGCCGCTTGGCCATTCGGTGATATCGATTCCATGCGCGTGCCTGCAGGGTAGTACACCATCTGGTTGGGTGGGGATCCGATGAACTCCAGCGTTCTACCGGTGTAGGCACGCCCCTTGGCGTCGGTGTAAAGCAGCACCGTACAGGCAGCCGCATGGGTAATGGATGAGGCAACCAGTGCGGTGGATAGAAGAATTTTGCTGACGCGTTTCAGTTTCATGTGGCGCTCCCGGAGGTTATACAACAGACAAAAAACAATTCGCTTGTGCGTAGATCATATTGTCAAAATCCTCAAAATTTATCTGCGCTGCTGGTGTGGATCGGTTCTATTGATGAACCGAACTATTCCGCGAACGCCGCCGTGAGGCTGAAATAACCACCCCAGCCCTGCGGACTGGTTGGGGTGTTGGTGACCATATAGGTTGGGCCGATCTGCCACTGCACATGCGTTCTGGCGATTTTAAAGGTGTTGCCGCCACTCAGAATGAGTTGGTTCGTATTGTTGCTTTGACCGGCGGTTGGGTTGCCGTTGATCCAGCTCTGGAGATTGATGGTCCAGGCATTGTTCGTCGTGTAGGAAATCGTCGGGTTGACGTAATACACATTGGCGCTACCGGCCGACAGGTTTTTACCCACGCCCCAGGCGTTATAGGCCGTGGCCCCAATGACCCAATGCCTGGGCTGATACAGCAGGCCATAAGAAACGCCCAGCCCCGTTTGTTGCGAGCCCGAATGCTGATTCGCCGTGGGCATTTGAATGAAGGGCCCGGCGCCGTAGACAAAGTTGCCGGTTTGTGTGGCCAGATAGGTGACCAACTGTAACGGCGTAGCCTGATTGGTCGTTTGTTGGTTCTGAACGTTGATATTGTTGGTAAAGATGGGATTCAGAATGATGCCGGTCTGCGCCCCGGTCATGATCGGGATCGTTGGCGAAAGCTGAAACTGGTGCTGTGTGTAGCGCTGATTCGGTTCGCGGTTCTGGTTGTAATTGTAAGAAAGCGGCACCTGCACCATGGGGATCATTCTGGCCTGGATTTTATGCGCCACCTTGGCGACATTGGTCATGGTGTCGGTCTCCTGGGCATGGGCGACAGGCCCCTGCGTGAGAATCGAGCTTGCAAAAAGACCGATGCCGATAATGCGGTAATTTGAAAAGTCTGTTGCAACCAAGTTGCGCACGTTAACGATCCGGTTCCGCTGCCCCGGTTTTTTGTCCGGTCTGGGGGATGATGTTCAGACTCAGGTCGCGCATCAGTCGCTGAAATTCCGTCGAGTTCAGAATGATCGCTTTGGCGGATGACCTTAAACGATCAACCTGTTCCGGCGCCAATACAAAAGACGTGGGGAGGTTATTCAGATAGGCGCGTTCATCGGGGTCTTGGAGTTCGGAAAACGCGACGTTAATCACGTAAACACGGGCATTCGGTGTTAAATCCATCCGCTTGGCCGCGTCGAGTTCTGGCCGCATCTTGAGCAGCTTCTGAAATTCCGGTGTCTTTTTGATGGCGTTGACGTTATGCCAGCGGGCGGCAATGTCTTCCAGTTCATTGATCTGTTCGCTCGAATAGTGATCAATGGGCACGCCCGCCGCCTGAATCATCAGATCAATGGCGCCGGGGCCGTTTTCGCGTTTATTCCAGCCCAGTTTGGGGTCAGAGAGCGAATTCACGACAAAGACGACAATGTTTTCGATGCCATCCAACCGGGTCTTGTGGCCAGCATCACGCAGCGCTTCAAGCAGATTCAACAAGTCGAGGCCGCCGCGCACACCCAGATTATCGGAAATGCCGCCATCCACCAGATGCAGGTAGGGGTTGTTGGCAGCGTTCAGACGGTTCAATGCCTGAATACGGTCGAGTGTCTTCAAGGCAGCGCGCGGCGGGTGCTTCATGCCGCGGTAATACGTGACCCATTCAGGGGCTTCCAGGCCGCAGGTGCCCGCATAGTTGTTAATGGTCAGCGGTGACAGAATCACGGGCACCGCAGACGATGCGGCGGCGGCTCTGGCCAGCCGGAATTGATTGAGATCGGTGCAAAGGATACTGAAATCGTGGGGGCTGAACTGAATACGGGTACCCGACTGGATGTCGGTGGCGGATACGACGATCAGCGGCCCCGGCGTTTTTTTCAGGTCACCAAAGGTCGCGCCCTTGAACAACACCTCGTCATACAGATTGGCGGCCATCTCAGAGCGGCCCCAGCCGTCAGAGAGCAGGTCACCCCAATTGGATGGATTGAAAACACCCGCAATCAATTCACCTTGAATATCTCGCTTCAGGAACGCCTGTTCGTAAATATCAAACAGACGATCACCATGCAGTCGGTAGGCCAGCGCCGTGAAGCTGCCGCCAGAGACGCCGGTAATGACATCCACCGCATCGAGCAGCCGTGCTGTTTCGCCCTGACCGTTTTTGACTTCGATATCCCGCAGTGTTTCGAGGACCCCGTAGGAAAATGCCGCCGCTCGCGTGCCGCCGCCCGAAAAGGCGAGCACGGCAATGGTTTTTTTGTCGTGTGCCTCCTGCCCCAGAAGGCCGAATGGGTCGCCATGGTTGATCGACTCGTCGATCCGGGGGTTCACCGTTCTGGTCGCGCAGGCGACAAGCGACAGTGCCAGACAGGCGAAGCAGAATCGCTGCAATAAGGTCTGGCGTGAACGGTGCGTTGACATCATTCGGTGATTCAAACCCGAGTGGATTGACACTCACGCATCGAGTGGGGTGCCCATGGCGGCTTCAGATTCGGCGGCTTTTGCCGGGCCGCGCAGTATACGCGCCGTAACAACCGCAACCAGCGTGCCGATTACCGCGCCGAGCAGATAAATCCAGTAGGTTGAGAAATCACCCCGAGCGAAATCCGGGCCAAAGGCGCGCGCCGGGTTGAAGGCCGCACCATTGAAGGGGCCACCCATGGTGCCCATGGCCATGACGTAAGCGCCCACGGCGAGCGGAATGGACGGGCCGCTGAGCTGGGGGCCGTTGGCCATACCCAGCACCACCAGCACCATGCCGAATGTCAGTATGGCCTCAAAGGCCACTGCCTGCCATTCCATGCCCGGTTGCGGTGACACGGCTGCCAGATTGCCCCCCATGCCGACCAGAAACAGCGCCAGACATGAACCGGCTGCCGCCGCCACATACTGCACGATAATGTAGGCACAGGTCATGGGGATCCCCATGTCGCCACGCAGGGCAAAAGCCAGCGTCATGGCGGGGTTGAAATGGCAGGAAATACCGCCCAGAAAATATACCGCTGCCACCAGCCATAATGCCGACACGGCAGACAGAATGAAGGCGTATTGAAAGGGCGCCAGATCAGCGCCGCCAAAACGCGCCAGAATCGCCGCGCCGCCCGACAGCACAAACGTCAGACCCGCGGTACCGATAAACTCCGACAGCAGACGGCGCACACGATGTCGCGGGCTTTTCCAGTCGGCCGAAAAGCGGGCGCCGATTTGCTGTTGCAGTGCGGCTTCGCCCGACAGCGGGCGGTTGTCGCGCTGGTTCTGAACCATCATGACTTCCCCTTGCCTTACTTGGCTGCAGGGGTCTTGATGTCGGCCGAGCCGGGGTGCGTCATGTTGAGCGGTACGACCACCTGATCGAACAGAGCTTCACTGACGCCATTGGCCAGCGCGGCTTCTTTCAACGTCAGATTCTTGTCAATGGCGTAGTGGGCAATGACCGACGCTTGATCATAGCCGATGACTGGCGACAGGGCGGTGACCATCATCACCGAACGCTCGATATTGCTCTTGAGCTGTGCTTCGTTGAGTACCGCGCCTTCGATCATGTACTCGCGGAAGTGGTCACACATATCGGCCATAATCAGCGCCGAATGCAGATAATTGCTGATAATCACCGGGCGGAAGGCGTTGAGTTCGAAGTTGCCTTCGGCACCGCCCATTTGCACGGCCACATCGGACCCCATGATCTGGATACAGACCATCAGCATGGCTTCAGCCTGGGTCGGGTTGACTTTGCCCGGCATGATCGACGAGCCGGGCTCGTTCGACGGGAAGGTGATCTCCATCAGGCCGGTGCGTGGGCCGGAGCCCAGCCAGCGCATATCGTTGGCAATCTTGAACAGCGATACCGCTGCCGTTTTCAGCGCGGCATGGGCACGCACCATACGATCCAGCGTACCCTGTGCCGTAAATTTATTATCGGCTGTCTTGATGGCGAAGCCAGTCAGTTCGGAGAGCGTGGCGGCAACCGCATCGCCAAAGCCCACGGGCGCGTTCAGTCCGGTGCCCACCGCCGTGCCGCCCATGGCTACCTGCAGCAGTCCCTGCGTGGCGTAGGTGACATCGGCAATCGCATCGTTCACCGCGCCGACATAGCCCGACCACTCCTGGCCGACGGTCAGCGGCGTTGCATCCTCCAGATGGGTACGACCAATCTTGACGATGTTGGCCCACTGTTTTGACTTGGCATCCAGCGCATCGCGCAGGCGGGTCAGGGCAGGAATCGTCTTCTCTGTCGCCATTTTGTAGGCGGCGATATGCATGGCGGTGGGGAAGGTATCGTTACTTGATTGCCCCATATTGACGTGGTCATTGGGGTGAATCGGCTCCTGCGAACCCAGCGTGCCACCCACCAGTTGAATACAACGGTTGGAGATCACTTCGTTCACATTCATATTTGATTGCGTACCCGAGCCCGTTTGCCACACATACAGCGGAAACTCGGCATCCAGCTTGCCACTGATCACCTCATCGGCCACCTGTTGAATCAGTGCGCCTTTCCAGGCCGGCAGACGCCCGGCCTTCGTATTGACAATAGCGGCCGCTTTTTTGACATAACCATAGGCGTGATACACCGCTTTCGGCATCTTGTCGTGCCCGATATTGAAGTGTTGCAGACTCCGTTGTGTCTGGGCGCCCCAGTAGTGATCGGCGGGCACATCAACCTTGCCCAGGCTGTCGAACTCCTGGCGCATGCCGGTGGCCGACAAACCGATCGGCAGGTTCAGAATCTGAGGTGAGGTCTCGACGGTCATGATCTATCCTTTAGGGCGCACTGTGAACCAAAGGTGTCATAGTGCGGTCATTAGAAGTTGTATTAACATTGCGTGAAAGTCCGCTTTCTGTGCGGCAGTATAACCTTTCCCTTGTAAACAGGAGCCATTGATGACCTCGACCCCAGGCCTTTCGTTACTGCATGATCCGGTACAGAATCGTGGCACGGCTTTTAGTACAAATGAGCGAAGCCAGTATGGTTTGGAGGGGCTGCTACCGATCGGCGTTGACACCCTGGATCTCCAGGTTGCGCGCATTCATCTGCAACTGGCGGCGCTGGATAACGACCTGCAGAAATACCTGCTGCTCTCGGATTTACAGAGCCGTAACCAGACATTGTTTTTTGCAGTCATTATGTCTGACCCGGCGACCTTCATGCCACTCGTCTACACCCCGACTGTTGGTGAAGCCTGCCAGAAATTTGACCATTTCTACCGCGCTGCGCGTGGGATTTATCTCCCGATTACCGCCAAGGGGCGTCTCAAGGAACTGCTTGCGCATTGGCCGCAACAGGACATTCGCTTTATCGTTGTGACCGACGGTGAGCGGATTCTCGGCCTCGGTGATCTCGGTGTCAACGGCATGGGCATCCCGGTCGGCAAGCTCGCCCTCTACACTGCCGTCGCCGGTGTGCCGCCGCAATTGACGCTGCCGATTACCCTGGATGTCGGCACCAATAACCCGCAATATCTGGAAGATCCGCTGTATCTCGGGTTGCGTCAGCAGCGCGTACGCGGTGCGGAATACGACGCGTTTATTGAAGAGTTTGTACAGGCCGTGCAGGCGCTCTATCCCAAATGCTGTCTGCAGTGGGAAGACTTTGCCAATATCAATGCCGTACCGATCCTGGCGCGTTATCGCGACAAAATATGTACCTACAACGACGATATACAGGGGACAGCCGCCGTGGCATTGGCGGGTATTTATGGCGCCCTGCGTATCTCCGGGCAGAAGCTGACCGATCAGCGCTTTCTCTTCATGGGCGCCGGCTCGGCCGGCACGGGGATCGCTGAGTTGATCAGTGAGGCGATGGTGCTCGAGGGGCTGAGTATTGATGAAGCCCGGGCCCGTTGCTGGTTGTTCGATGTGAACGGCCTGCTTGAAGACACCCGAACAGACATTGCCGACTTCCAGAAGCCTTTTACGCACACCCATGCGCCGACCCGCAGCTTTGTTGAAGCGATTGAGTCCATTAAACCCACGGCCATTATCGGCGTAAGCACCGTCCCCAAGCTGTTCAATCAGCCCGTCATTGAGGCGATGTCGCGCCTTAATGCGCGTCCCATTATTTTCCCGTACTCCAATCCCACGTCGCGCTCGGAATGTACCGCCGAAGAGGCTTACCGCTGGTCCAATGGTCAGGCCATCTTTGCGAGCGGCAGCCCCTTCGAGCCGGTGGCGATCAATGGCCGCAAATTTGTGCCGGGGCAGGGTAACAACGTCTACATTTTCCCCGCCATGGGGATGGCCGTGCTGGCGACCGAGGCCACCCGCGTGACACAAGCGATGTTTATCGTGGCCGCCAAGGCTGTGGCCGAACAGGTAACGCAGGCCTCGCTGGATGTGGGTCTGATTTATCCCCCGCAGTCGCAGATTTTGGATGCCTCATTGCGCACCGCGGCCAAAATTGCCGAATACGTTTTTGACCAGAACCTGGCGCGCGCAAGTCGTCCGGCCAACATCGAGAGCCATATTCGGGCATTAGCCTTCAAGCCCACGTATCCGGCCTGATCCTGGTGCCATGAAAAGCCCGCTGCTGCAAAAGAACGGTTTCTGGGCCCACCTCAAGGACAATCGTCCCGAGTGGTACCAGAACGCCGAGGGCCGCATTGACCCGATGGGGGTGATGCTGCCGATTGTCAGCGCCATGCAGGCCTGGCTGTCGCACCCGGCCGAACTGACGGCGGCTTCGACACAGATGCTGAAAGATCTGACCGAGTTGTCGCAAAACGCGTGGAAGCGCACCTGGGGCGCAGCGTCCGAAACGCTGATAACCCCGGAGCCCTTCGATCGACGTTTTACTGACCCGGCCTGGCAGGCAGACCCGTTTTACCGCAATCTGCTGGAGCGTTATCTGTATCTCTCGCAGGCGTTTGAGCGGATGTTGGCTGAAACCCCGGGGATGGACCATCGAGAGCGGCGTAAAGCAGCCTTCTGGTTCCGCAAATACGCCAATATTCTGGCGCCGACCAATTTCCTCGCCACCAACCCCCACGCGCAGAAACGTGCGTTGGAGACGCACGGGCGCAGCTTGCAGCATGGGTTCACGCTTTTTGTCAGCGATTTGCAACATCGGCGGCTGCCCCTGACGGATCTTTCAGCCTATACGGTAGGCAAGGATCTGGCGCTCACGCCGGGTGCCGTTGTCTTTCGTAACGAACTGCTCGAAGTGCTGCATTACGCGCCGACGACGGCCAAACAGCGCAGCATGCCCATCGTCCTGGTCACTCCCTGGATCAACAAGTTCTACATCGTTGACCTCACGCCGCAGCAGAGCTTGGTCAAACATCTGTTGGATGATGGCTTCGATGTGTACGTGACCAGTTGGCGCAACCCGACGGCGGCCATGGCTGCCACGACCATGGACGACTACCTGACGCAGGGCATCAGTGTCGCCATCGATACCGCCATTGCCCTGTCGGGCAATCCGGAAGTCCATGCGGTCGGCTACTGCATCGGCGGGGCCGCGCTCGCCATGTGGATGGCCATCGAGAACGTGCGCGCCAGACAGTCCAAGCGCAAAGTGCGCGTGCCGCACTGGACAACGTTTGCAACGCTGGTCGATTACCATTACCCCGGTCACATCGAAGTGTTTATTGATCCGGCCAGCGTGGATTACCTCACTGAGACCGTCAATCGTGTGGGCTATCTCGATGGCAAATCGATGTCGGCTGCCTTCCGACTGTTGCGCTCCAACAGCCTGATCTGGGATGTGGCTGTGCAACGCTACCTCTACGGTCAGCCTGGTAAGGCTAATGACGTCTTGTACTGGAACATGGACAGTACGCGATTACCCGCCGCCATGTATGTCTGGTATTTACGTGAGCTGTATCTCAATAACCGGTTGATTGTGCCCAACGCACTCTCGCTGTGCGGCACCCCCATCGATCTCGGGCAGATTGTGCAGCCAACCTACGTGGTTGCCGCCGAAGACGATCATATCGCGCCCTGGCGTTCGGTGGCACATATCAACCGCCTCATCCCCGCACCCAAGCGTGGCGTGCTGTCGAGTTCCGGCCATATCCTCGGCATCATTAATCCACCCCGCGCGGATTCCAAACGGACGTACCGCGTCAGCGATATCCTCAGTACGGAGCAGGTGCCGGACTGGGAGTCACGCGCCGAAGAGCGTACCGGCTCCTGGTGGCCCGACTGGTTTACGTGGTTGCATGCCCGCACCGGCAAGTGGGTGGCAGCGCGACCGTTAGCCAGCAAGGCCTATCCGGCGCTCAGTCCGGCGCCAGGCACTTACGTCAGACAGACGGCAGACCATTCGGCGGCCTGAAATGGCGTAGCAAGACGGCGGTTTCCTATTTGGGCATGAATCCTGCTTCAGTCGGATCAACATGATCGCTGCAAGAAAGGACTATCGTGAAACCTGTCGCCATCTGTCGTTTTTCCGCCGGAGAAGGCCCCGGCTACTTCGCCGAATTTCTCGAAGCACGCTCGATCCCGCACGAACTGATTTGCATTGACGAAGGCGATTCTGTGCCGACTCGTATCGATGCCTTTGCCGGACTCTGCCTCATGGGCGGCCCGATGAGCGTCAATGACCCGCTGCCATGGATCGCGCAAGTGACCGCCCTGATTCGCGACGCTTTCGTCAAGGATCGCCCCATGATCGGCCACTGCCTGGGTGGGCAGCTCATCAGTAAAGCACTGGGTGGCCGAGTGATCCGGAATCGGGTCAAGGAAGTCGGCTGGAGCAGGGTATCACTCGCGCCGTCACCAGAAGCTGCGTACTGGTTCGGTGAGGACCTGGCATCGCCGCGCACCGTCTTTCAATGGCACGGCGAAACCTTTACCCTACCGATGCAGGCGAAACGCATCGCCAGCAGCGACTATTGTGCGAACCAGATCGTTGTCTTGGGCCCGCATCTGGCAATGCAGTGCCATGTGGAAATGACGCCGGAAATGATCGTCGGCTGGTGTGCGCACTGGGAAGCTGAAATGGGCGCCGAAGCGCCGTCGCCATCCATACAGCAACCACCAGAAATCCTCGGTATGATCGATGTCGAACTCCCTGCTTTGCGACAGCTGGCTGATCGACTGTATACCCGCTGGATTGTAAGCTTACGTTGAGTCAGAATTTGTTCGGGCGCAACACACCGACATCGGTGACGAAGGTGACCAGCGTGTAGTGCGGATAGTAGGTCTCGACCAGCAAATCGAGAATACGGCTGGCAACATCCGCATCACAGAGAACCTCAATGCGGATATTCGCATTTTCTGACCATGAGCCGTCGCGCAGACCGTGTGCGCCTTTGCCACGCGCATCGCTCACTGTATAGCCCGTAGCGCCCACTGCCGATAGTGCACGAGTCAGTTCATCTTCGATGGCCGTTTCGCACACCACGGTGATCAGTTTGCGGATAACCAAACGCGAAGTCATACGGCAACTCCCAGAAGCCACTGGCTAGCCGCGAAGTAAAGCGGGATACCGATGGTGATATTGAACGGAAAGGTGACGCCGAGACTGGCGCCGATCGATAGCGAGGGATTGGCTTCGGGGACAGCCATGCGCACCGCAGCGGGGGCGGCGATATAAGAGGCGCTGGCGAACAGTGTTGCCAACAGCGTCGTACCGCCCACGCTCAGGTTCAGTATCCAGCCGGTGATAAGCCCCAGCGCGGCTGACAATAACGGCATCAACACACCAAAGCCGACCAGGAATATGCCGGATCGCTTCAGGTCCGTGATCCGGCCGGCGGTAACCAATCCCATCTCGAGCAGGAAGATCGCCAACAGTCCTTTGAACAGTCCGAAGAAGAGCGGTGTGATCGATGCCGAGCCTTCTTCGCCGCAGACATAGCCAATGAGGAGCCCGCCGATCAGTAAGACAATGCTTTTTCCCGTGATAATTTCATGAAAGAGCGCCAGCCAGCGTGTCTGGCCTGCACCCAGCCGCGCAAGGGCGACGCCGATCAGCAGCCCGGGGATTTCCAACACCACGAGAAATACGGCCATATAGCCCTCAGCCTGAACGGACTGACGCATCAGAAAACTCGAAGCGACCGCAAATGTCACCACGCTCACCGAACCGTAGTGCGCTGCTAAAGCGCCCGCGTTGGCGCAGTTGTAACGACCCACGCGACGGGCGATCGTAAAGCCCAGTAACGGAATCAGCGAAGCCACCATGACAACCAGTAAAATGGGTCCCAGTATGTCTCCGGCTGCCTGTTTGGATAGCGCCACCCCACCTTTCAGGCCGATGGCGAGCAACAGAAAGATACTCAGGCTTTCGTAGAGCACGCCAGGAATCTTGAGGTCGGATCGGATCAGACTGGCGCCAAGGCCCAGAAGAAAGAAAAGAATAACGGGGTCAGACATCGCGCAAACGTTGAAGTTAATTCCTGAGTGATATAGTAGGACTTAAAATCTATTCTGTCTAGGACAAAATAGTGATTTGTGGTTCAATCGGTCAAAATGCCATCAATCTGAATCTTGCTTGTGTATCTCGGTACCAAGTCACCGCTATCGCCAGAGAACGTTTCATGAAATTGAAAGACCTGTCCCATCTGCCGACAACAGCGCCGTTTCCGGTCTCGCCCGATTGGTGCGATCGGGATGCGACCGCGCTACGTGCCGATCTGCTGCGCTATTTCAGCGAATCTTTCGATCGCTACGAGTCGCTGTTTACCTGCCTGGTCAGCGATGCGGCCTACATTGAAAAACCGATTTCGTTGCGGCATCCCCTGATTTTCTACTATGGTCATACAGCAACGTTTTTCGTCAACAAGCTGCTGCTCGCCAAGCTGATTCCGGAGCGCGTCAATCCGCGCTTCGAGGCCATGTTCGCAGTCGGTGTGGACGAAATGAGCTGGGATGATCTCAACGACGCGCATTACGACTGGCCCAGCGTGGGCGAGGTCAAAGCTTACCGGGATCAGGTACGCGCGCTCGTCACCCAAGTCATTCGCGAAGCGCCGTTTACAGCGCCGATGGGGTGGGATAACCCCTGGTGGTCCATCCTCATGGGGATCGAGCATGAACTGATTCATCTGGAAACCTCCTCCGTTCTCATTCGTCAGCACCGTCTGGACTATGTGCGACCACAGGTGGCCTGGCAGCCGGCACCGGCGATTGCCGGCTCACCCGACATGGCGCCGGTCAATCGCTTGATCGACGTCGCCAGCGGAACGATTGTTCTCGGCAAGGGCGATCCGCATCACGACGCCTGCACCGACGGTGATGCGCGCCGCTATGGCTGGGATAACGAATACGGCCGTCATGAGGCCGACGTACCCGCCTTCAAAGCCAGCCGACACCTGGTTTCGAACGCCGAGTTCCTGGCCTTCGTCGATGCCGGTGGTTATAGCGATGCGCGTTACTGGAACGAGGAGGGGTTGGGCTGGCGCGACTACGCTGCGGCGACACATCCCACCTTCTGGCATCGTCGCGAAGGTGTCTGGACCCTGCGCCTGATGTGCGAAGAAGTCCCCATGCCCTGGGATTGGCCGGTCGAAGTGAACTGTCACGAGGCCGCCGCCTTCTGCGTCTGGAAAGCCATGCAGACCGGGCAGGCGGTGCGTTTGCCGACCGAAGACGAATGGGTGCGTCTCTACGACCTCGGTGGTGTCACCCCTGACACGCCTGCCCAGCGCAGGCTGGCCGGTGCTTGCAGCGCCGTGCCGGTCGATCATTTCCCGCACGGCGATTTCTATGACGTTGTTGGCAACGTCTGGCAATGGACATGTACACCGATTTATCCCTTCGTCGGCTTCGAAGCGCACCCGCTCTACGATGACTTCTCGATCCCCACCTTCGACGAACGCCACAACCTCATGAAAGGCGGCAGCTGGATTTCCTGCGGCAATGAAGCGCTACGCGCCTCGCGCTATGCGTTCCGTCGGCACTTCTTTCAGCACGCCGGTTTTCGTTACGTTGTCGGTGCGCCGCCGGCAGAGCCTGCGGTTTCGCGCTACGAAGACGATGCGCTACTCGCTCAGTACGCCGAGTTTCATTATGGTCAGAACTATTTCGATGTGCCTAACTTCCCCGCAGCCGTGGCCCGCATCGCGCTTGATGCCACGCAAGGGCGGCCACGCCGTCGCGCCCTCGACATCGGTTGCGCCGTCGGGCGCACCAGCTTCGAGCTTGCTCACGGCGGCTTCGAATCCGTCGCCGGTGTCGACTTTTCAGCGCGCTTCATCAACCTCGCCGACGAACTCATCCGTCGGGGGCTCGTGCGTTATGCGCTCACCGATGAAGGCGAGTTGCAATCCTTCCGCGAAGTCAGCCTCGCGCAACGAGGGTTCAACGCCTGCGTCAAACGCGTTGCCTTCTGGCAGGGCGATGCCTGCAACCTCAAAGAGGTGCACCGTGACTATGACCTCGTCGTTGCTGCCAACCTGATCGACCGGCTCTACGACCCGCGTAAATTTCTTGAAGACATCGGACGCCGCATTGTCCCCGGCGGCGTCCTTGTCATCACCTCGCCGTATACCTGGTTGGAAGAGCACACCCCGCGCCCGCAGTGGCTTGGCGGCTTCAAAAAAGACGGCGAACGCTACACCACGCTCGACGCGCTTAATGACGTGTTGTCGCGGGATTTCCTGCCGCTCGGCGCGCCGCGCGATCTCCCCTTCGTCATCCGCGAAACGGCGCGCAAGTTCCAGCACACCGTCGCGCAAGTCACCTGCTGGGAGCGTCGCTGATGCAGCGGATCGTTATGCACCGCATGGCCCGCCTGACACGCGGCTTGTGCCTCGTGCTCGGTTTGCTCGGCGCATTGAGCGCCGCAGGCGAAACCCGTGATTTCAGCGGGGGACTGACGCTGCAGAAATACGGCTCCGGAGAAATGCGCCGCTTCGGTTTTCTGGTCTACGAGGCGCAGCTCTGGGCAGCCGCCAATCCGTCTGATCCGCCGATCGCGCTACAGCTCACCTACAAGCGCGATATCGCCGGTGCCAGAATCGTCGATGCCAGCGTCGATCAGATGCGAGCGCTCGGCGCTAATGATCGTCAGCTGGCCGATTGGTCGGTCGCTATGTCGCGGATATTCCCCGACGTGAAGGCCGGCGACCAGATTGTTGGCATCTACCGTCCGGGTTCGGCCACCTTCCTTTACAACAACCGCGAAATTGGTCAGATCCGTGATCCGGATTTCGCGCGGCTGTTCTTCGGCATCTGGCTTGATCCGCGTACCAGCGAGCCCCGGTTGCGATCAAAACTACTGCAGTCGGGTGCCGGATAATGCACAGGGGCGCGCTGCTTCGCTACGGCCTGCTCGGCCTGCCGCTGGCCTTTGGCGCGTTACCCATCTACATCTACGTTCCCGACTTTTACGCGCGTGGCAGCCTCCTGGGGCTTTCGGCCATCGGCGCCATATTGCTGTTGACCCGGCTGCTCGATGCCATCGCCGACCCCTGTTTCGGCTGGTTGGTCGACCGGCAGCCACGCCGACGCATGCTGCTGATCGGGCTGCTACCCTTTGCCGCCGGGTTCTGCGCGCTCTTCCTGTTACCCGATTTTGCCCGTGCCAACCCCGGTTTGTGGCTATTCGTCGCGCTGGCCACCTGCACACTCGGCTTCTCCGTTGTCATGATCGCCTACCAGGCCTGGGGTGGCGATCTGGGCGAGAACACGGCGCAGCGTCTGCAACTCACCGGTGCGCGGGAAGGCTTCATCCTTGCCGGCGTTGTCATCGCCTCGTTGATTCCCACGCTGCTCGCCGATGATCCGGTGACCGGCATGCGGGCACTGCCCTGGTGCCTGCTGGGTTTTCTGCTGATTGCGCTCCTTGCGCTGCACAAGCTGCCCGACGGCCGGCAGACTGTCAGTACGACGCCGCTCCTGCCACGTCTGCGCGCAGCATTAAGCGATGCAGTCTATCGCCGGCTGCTGGCTGTCTTCTTCGCCAACGGCGTCGCCTCGGCGTTTCCCGCCACCCTGTTTGTCTTCTACGTGAGTGATGTCCTGGGCGCGCCGGACAAAACCGGGCTGCTGCTCGGCTGCTATTTTATGGCCGCTGCGTTGGCAGTGCCGATGTGGGTACGTTGTGCGCGTCGTCTGGGGCGCCCTGTGACCTGGATGCTGTCCATGGGGTTGGCCATCCTGTCATTCACCGGTGCTGCGTTTCTGGGTGCGGGTGACTGGGGGTGGTTTCTGGTTGTCTGCCTGGTCTCGGGTATGGCCGTCGGTACCGATCTGACGATTCCCGCATCGATCGTCGCCGACCTCGGCGAAGCGCGCGGCATGACCGGCACGTACTTCGGGGTCTGGAATCTGATCGCCAAGATCAATCTTGCGTTGGCGGCCGGTATCGCCTTGCCGCTGCTGAGTCTGCTCGGCTACGTTCCCGGTGCGAACACTGGCCTGCCCATGCTGGTAGGGACCTATGTCTTGCTGCCCGTGCTCCTCAAGAGCGTGGCGCTATCGCTGCTGTACCGTTGGCGCCAGCCGCTGGCGATCTGCGCCTGAACGCCGCTACCGGTCAGGCGCGGATCATGCGTTGCAGGCCGCGCATCAGCGAGCCGATCACCGGCAGTCGCCCATAGAGCTCTTCGGCGGCATCCCAATAGTCCCGGTGCAACGTCACCAGACCATCCACGTCAAAAGCCAGATGCGTCACACCTTCGAGCGACTGTGCGCTGTTGCTGCCCAGGCCCTTGAAGCGGAAGTGGAAGGTCCAGAACAGCATCGCGTCACCATTGCCGACAATCACTTTGGTCACGCGGAATGCCGGATCGTTCACCTGGGTGAACATGTGGCGGAATATATGTTTGATCCCGTCGATACTGCTCACATGATTAAACGGATCCCGGAAGCGCGCATCGTGGCGATAGAACGCATCGAATCGATCGATATCCTGGGGACGCAGATGTTCGTAAAAGGGCACAAGCGCATCGACAGCGGCCCGGGTTTTTTCGTGGCTGAGATGAGACATGATCAATCCCTTTCAGATGATTCGGCTGTGTTCGGGTGCTGGCCCCGCAACACCGAGTCGCGGTCCAGTGGCGGCACCAGGCGTGCCACCAGGCGCAGATACCAACCGATCGGTAACAGACGCAGCAGTTTCATGAAGCGCGTAAATCGCCTGGGAAAGTGAATCTCGAAACCGCCGCGTGCGAAGCCGTCAACAATGGCTTGAGCGGCTTCGTCCGGCTCGATGAGCGCCGGCATCTCGAAACGGTTCTGCGCCGTCAGGCGCGTGCGCACAAACCCCGGATTGATCACCCAGGTATTCAGGCCCATGCCATGCAGATCGACCCAGAGCGATTCGGCGAAGCTGATCAGTCCCGCCTTGCCAGGCCCGTAGGTCAGCGCGCGTGGCAGGCCACGATAACCGGCCACGCTGGCCACGTAGGCGAAGCCACGTGGTCGTTTCGCGTCCACTGAGCCGCGCAGCAAGGGCAGCATCATCGCGGTGGCGTCGATAGGTGCCAGCAGATTGAGACGCAACGTACGATCGGCATCGCCCGGCGACAGCGTATCAATACGCGTCGCTTCATAGGTGCCCGCGTTAAATACCACCAGATCCACGCCACCCCAGTGCGCCTGCGTCTGGTCAATTGCCGCCTGGGTCGCCTTCAGGTCACAGAGATCGAAAGGGCGGGTCAGCACTTCGCTGGCATCGTGGCGATGCCGGCAAACATCAGCGACGGCGTTCAGCGCTTCATGATGGCGCGCCGACAGCACCAGACGGGCGCCGAGCCCGGCCAGCTGCGCTGCCAGTGCGGCGCCGATACCCGTTGATGCGCCGATGATCCAGACACGCAGCCCGCACCAGTCCTGGCGGCAGATCGGTTGGTTCAGATGACGGCCCATGATCAATGATCAACGCTTGACGAACGTCAACGTCACTTCGCCCAGATCAAACCCCCACTTCGACATCGTCGAGCGGTTGAGCATCACGCGATCATCCATGAGAAACATCCAGTCATCGAAATCCACGTGATACACCTTGTCATCGACCGGCAGCGCCAGCACGTAACGCCAGCGCAGCGCGTTGCCAGAGCGCTCGCCTACCGCCTCACCGACAACATCGGCTGCCGTGCCTTTATAGGTTTGCGGTCCGGTTTTGGTGATAGTCCACACCCGTTGCTGTGTCGTCCCGTCGCTATAGGTAAAGCGTTCGTCCAGCGTCCCCACATCGCCCGCCCAGTGGGCGTCGATCACGACATGGAAGCGTTTGACCACCTCGCCGGAGCGCTTCTGGAATATGCCGTAGGCGTCCAACGTTCCGTTGAAGTACTGCTGCAGATCCAGCGTCGGTTGCTCTCGGGCGTACTGGGTGACCGCGACGCCGCCGCAACCATTCAGTCCGAGCAGCGCGCACAGCGTCAGCAGCGGTTTTCGTAACATCGAGGCAAAAGTCCTCATCATGGAAACCTCCTAGGCTTGCAGCGTGTACTGGTGAACATCGATCGATCCGGCACGGAAGCCCGCTTCGCAATAGGCCAGATAGAAACGCCATAGCCGGATAAAGCGGTCATCGAATCCCTGTGACTGGACTTCGAGCAGGCGCTCCTGAAATGCCTCGTGCCAGAGGCCGAGCGTACGCGCATAGTGGCTGCCGAAAGCCAGATCGTCTGTCATCGCCAAACCGGCGCGCAGTGCCTGACTGCGGAACGCCGCCGGGGAGGGCAGCATGCCGCCGGGGAACACATGACGCTGGATGAAATCCGTACCGCGCCGGTACTGATCGAACAGGGCGTCATCAATCGTAATCACCTGAATCACCGCACGGCCACCGGGTTTGAGCAGGCGCTTGAGGGTGCGGAAATAGGTCGGCCACCAGCGTTCGCCAACCGCCTCGAACATTTCTACCGAGACAATGTGATCGAACTGCCCGGTCATATCGCGATAATCGGTCAACCGGAAATCCGTTCGGTCATCCCAGCCACCGGCTGCGGCACGCGCACGGGCGAAGGCCTGTTGCGCCGGTGATAGTGTCAGGCCGGTGACGTGGGCCCCCAGCGTGGTCGCCTGCTCGGCGAACCCGCCCCAGCCGCAACCGATTTCCAGGACGCGATCGCCGGGCTGCAGCCTCAGCGCGCGGATCATACGGTCGTTCTTGGCACGTTGCGCGGACGGCAGATCTGCCTGTGTCGCCTGATCGGGGTGGGGTAGCATCTCGAACAACGCGCTGGAATAGCTCATCGTTTCGTCCAGCCAGAGACGGTAGAAATCGTTGCCGAGATCGTAGTGCGCCATGATGTTGCGTTTGCTGCCACGGCGCGTATTGGCGCGCAGCCGATGCAGGAGCCAGGCGCTCAGTAACTGCCAGCGTCGGCCGTGAATCGCTCGATTCAACGTCTCCCGGTTGCCTGCGATCAGGGTGAGCAGTTCGCTCAGCGTATCGCTGCCCCACAGACCATCGATGAAGCATTCGGCCGCGCCGATGTCGCCGCGCGCCACGATTTCCCCGAAGACTGCCCAGTCGTAAACCACCATATCAACGATCGGGCCGCTGCCGGTTTGGCCGCAGAGATGCTGACCCCCATCCGGTAGCGTCACCATGATCTGGCCATCGCGAATATCGTCGAGCATGGCCAGTATCGACCGGGCCGCCACGGGTAGACGTTCACCGCCGCGCATTGCGCTCATCGGGGTATTCGGCAGGCCCGGAACATACAGTGCCGCGGGCATGCTTTCGGTGCCCAGTGTTTCGGTGCGCGTATTCATGTCGTTGTCTCCTTGAGCGGATGGGCGGGTTTGCTGAAGAACGTCACCTGCCGCAACCACAGGCGAAGTGCCTGCCAGTGGATACGGGCGATAACGCCGAAGGTGAGGAAGGGAAAGCGCCACACGGCCTGACGCAACGCCGGGGCATCGAGCGGTACGGCATGGCCGCGCAGCCAAGTGCGCAGACCGTAGCGTCCAGCACCGTTGCGGGCATCCGCTGCCGCTGTCGCCACATAATTGATGATTGCCACCGGCGTCTTCGGCGTCCCGCCAAAGTGGAACACATAGTCCCCACCGAGCGGGAAGAAGGGCGACACATGAAACGCTTTGCGCGCGTGTAACCGGTCATGCGGCTTGATCGGATGATGGTCCGGGTGTGCCACCAGATAGTGATGTCGTTCGCCGAAGGTATTGCTGACTTCGCAAATCACCGCCCGCAGACGCGCCTCGCGGTCGTAGCAGAAATAGAAACTAACCGGGTTGAACAGGTAACCGAACAGACGTGGCATCGTTTGCAGCACGATCTCACCATCGGCGGTGACTTCCGCCAGACCATGCTCGGCCAGTAACTTGCGCGCCCACAGCAGCAGGTCGGAGCCGTCGCGTGGGCCGTGATCGCGGTTCAGAATCTGGCAAAGACCGCGCCGGTTGATGGCCAATCCGGCAATCTTCAGTGTTTGTAAGCGGCTCAGCGGCAGGCGTAGATAGAAAACCGGATAGTGAAAAACATTGCGCGTCGGTCGTGTGCGTGCGTGCATCACCTCGCCGGTGCAGAGTACCGGTGTCGTCCAGCCGATGCCTGCGTTGACGTTCATGCGTTCACCGTCAGCGGCGCGGCGTTGTGGGATGTCACCTCGTTCAGAGCGGGTTGGTCGCCGAGCAGCCAGCCTGGCAGCGGCATCAGCTGGCCAACAGCGCGCACCGCCGAAGCAAAACCATCCTCGTGAAACCCGTAGCCCAGCCAGGCGCCAGCGTAGCGTGTACGATTCTGACCCGACAGCGACTTGATCGCCGACTGCGCCGCAATCGCCGGTCCGTCAAACACCGGGTGCGCGTAATGAATCTGACGGAACGTGCGCGCGGCGTCGGGCTCCTGCCAGGGATTCAGGGTCACGATCACCGGCGTCTCAGTCGGCAGCGGCTGTAATTTGTTCAGCAGGTACGACACGCTGACCGGCTGTGATCCGGCCACCGGCGCACGTTTCCCCGGTGCCGCATAGTTCCATGCCGACCAGGCCTTCGGAACAGCAGGAAGCAGCGATGCATCGGTATGCAGCACGGCCCGGTTTGGTTGATAGCGAATCCGTGCCAGTTGGGTGCGCTCCGCCGGTGTGGCGTCGTCGCCGAGCAGCGCCAGCGCCTGATCGCTGTGACAGGCCAGAATCAGCTGATCGAAATACTCGGTACCGTCCGCTGACTCAATGAGTACATCGTCTGCGCGCCGCCGAATCGCCGTCACCGGCGTATTGAGCCGGATGCGGCCGCCGCGGTCACGCACGGCGCCGGCCAGCGTTTCGACATAGACTCGCGAACCGCCCGCCACCGTCATCCAGGTCGGACGGTCGGCGACCTGCAGCAAACCATGGTTCAGACAGAAGCGGGCAAACGTATGAAACGGATACGACAGCATCTGTTCCGTCGGGCACGACCAGATCGCCGCCGCCATCGGTAACAGGTAGTCCTGTCGGAATGTCCGGCCGTAGCGGTTTCTGTCCAGATACTCGCCGAGCGAGAGATCGCGCACTGCCGGCTGATCGATATCGCGCGTCGCCGCGCGGTTAAAGCGCAGAATGTCGAACAGCATCTTCCAGAAAGCCGGTCGCAACAGATTGCGCCGCTGGGCGAAAACCGTGTCGAGATTCGTACCGGCCCATTCCAAAGCCGGCTCGGCAACCTGCACGGAAAACGACATCTCGCTCTTCACGACCGGAATCTGCAGGTGTCCGAACAGGCGGCAGAGCAGGGGATAGGTGCGCTCGTTGAATACCAGAAACCCCGTGTCGACGCCGAAACGGTGGCCGTCCACATCAACATCCACGGTATGGCTATGGCCACCCAGACGATGGTCTGCCTCGAACAGCGTCACATCATGATGCTCGCTGAGCAGATAGGCTGATCCCAGTCCCGAGATACCGCTGCCGACGATGGCGATTTTCTGTCGCATAAGGCGCCTTTCAGACGTGATGGATTGAGATGGTGTGAATGGTTCAGTTGGCCGAGTCACGGGGTGCCTTTAAGCATCTTCTCGATGGCCTCGGTCATCGTCTTGCTTTCAGGTGCGATCTGGCTGCCAAAGCTCATGACCTGGCGGCCATCACGGCTGATCAGATACTTGTGAAAATTCCAGCCCGGTGTGTCGCCGGTCACGCGCGCCAGCTGTTTGAACAGGGGATTGGCGTCGGCGCCGCGAACGCCGGATTTGGCAAACATCGGGAACTTGATGCCGTAAGTGCTACGGCAGAAATCGGCGATTTTCCGGTTGCTATCCGGCTCCTGCTGGCCGAAATCATTCGAGGGAAAGCCCAGAATCACGAAACCCTGAGCCCGATACCGCTCGTACAGGCGTTCCAAACCATCGTATTGGCGCGTAAAGCCGCAGTAGCTCGCGGTATTGACGACCAGAATCACCTGACCGGCATATTGGCAGAGTGATTGCGGCGTATCGTCCTGCAACCTGGGGTAGGTGTCACGCAGCAGGGCGGGGCAATTGTTCTGGACACGCCCTGCGGCATTCGTCGGTTGCACGGCGTACGATTCGGCCGCGCTACCGCGCGCGGCAGGGCTCGTTAAAACCAGCGCAGTGCTCAACAGAGCACTCAGCGCCAGTGTTTTGGTCGATACCAGTAAGAATTTCATGTTGTCCAAGACAAAAAGGTTTACAGTGTCAAAATATGCCCTAAAATAACTTCTGTCAACATTTGTCTTGGACAAAATGAAAACCGAACCCGAAACCTACATGCACATCGCCGAAGTCGAGCGCGATACCGGCATCGGCAAAGACACCCTGCGCGTCTGGGAGCGTCGTTACCGATTCCCGCAGCCAGTACGAAATGCAGACGGCGAACGCATGTACCCGTTTGATCAGATCGAACGGTTGCGTATCATTCGGCGCCTGCTGGACAAGGGGATGCGTCCGGGCAACGTGATCAGTCTGGATCTCTCCGCTTTGCATCAACTATTGCAGACGCACGGTGGACAGGAAGACGACCCCGCGCGTTATGCGTTTTGCAGCGGTCTCGTCAAACTGATCCGTATGCATCGCGGGCAGGAGTTGCGTGACAGTCTCAATCGCATCCTCGTCAAGGAAGGCATTCAGAATTTCATTACGCGCACGGTCGTGCCCATGAACAATATCGTCGGCAATGCCTGGTTGCGCGGCGACCTCACCGTGCCCGAGGAGCATCTGTACACCGAACAGGTTCAGAACGTCATTCGCCATGCGATTCAACTGCAGACCGCCGGCACCAAACCGCCGCGCATTTTGTTAAGCACCTTTCCTGATGAAGAACACAGCCTCGGGCTGCTCATGGTCGAAGCCATGTGTACGGCCGAAGGCGCGCAGTGCATTTCATTGGGCCCGCGCATACCGCTGGCCGACATTGCCCGATACGCTCAGGAAGCTGGTTTTGATGTGGTGGCCGTTTCCTTCAGTGCGGCCTATCCATCCCGGGATGCGGTCAAGGACCTGACGCATTTCCGTGCGCTGTTGCCCGACCATCTTGAGCTTTGGGTGGGCGGCGCGGGCATCAGCGCCAGCCAGCGTCGCATCCAGTTGCCACGAGTCCAGGTCCATACCGACATCGCCAGCGTGCCCGACTTGGTGACCCAATGGCGCGAACACCATACGCAGGGAGAACCGACATGAACCCTATCGCACTGATCACCGGTGCCGCCGGCGGATTGGGCCAGTCGTTGGCCGCCAAACTGACTGAGGCGGGTTGGCAGCTGATCGTCACGAGCCGCGACGCCCAGCGGCTGCGCGATGCCTATGGCAACCAGCATCTGCAGATTGCCGCCGACTGTGCCACGCCTGAAGGCGCCAGGCAGATTATCGAGGCAGCCAACGCACAAGGGCTGGTGCCCCAGGCACTCGCCCACTGCGCCGGCAATATCCGCCTCGGTGCACTGCACCGCATGGGTGAGCAGGAATTCCGCGAGACGCTGGATGCCAATCTGGTCAGTGCATTTCATACACTGGCTGCCTTTATCGGCAACCTGCGTCAGCACAACCTACCGGGGAGTGCCGTCCTGGTATCTTCGGTTGCGGCGCAGATCGGTACACCCAATCATGAAGCGGTTGCTGCCGCCAAAGCCGGCGTCGAAGGGCTCGCCCGCGGCGCCGCTGCAACTTATGCGCCTTATGGCATCCGGGTCAATGTCGTTGCGCCCGGGATCATGGATTCCCCAGCCACACGCGGCATCCTCGCCACCGACGCCGCTCGCGCGGCCGCTGCGCGGCAATATCCGCTTCCCGGCATTGGCGCGACCGACGAACTGGCCGACCTCATGGCCTGGTTATTGTCGGTCCGTAGCGGGCGCGTCACGGCTCAGGTCTGGTCCATCGACGGTGGGTTTACCGGCATCCGGCCCCTGGTTAAGTAGGCGGAGCGGTCATGCAAGATCATCCTATGCCGATACTGCTTGGCCTGTTTGTAGTCAGGCAGCTCGCGTCGCCGGTTGCAGCAACACCGTCAGCAACTCCTGTACCGACCGGATCTGGTCGCCGAACGGCAGCTTGCCTGTCCCCCGGAAGAACAGCCCCTTGTCGCCGAAGCCCTTGAATGCCTGCGTCAACTGGTGGTCGATGCAGAACTGGCCCATCTTGGCATTGCCGTCACGCAGACCGCAGTGCGCCAGACAGTCAAAGAACTTGATGCAGTGTGCTTTCTCCTTGGCGCGCGCCTGCAGCTTCTCCAACTTGTCGAGATAATGTGTCAGCCACGGCGTTTTCACCGCACGGGCGGGTAAGCCGGCCACGCTGAGAAACTCCACCATATCCTCATCGGTGGCATTGGCCAGCACCGCCTTGAAACCGGCACTGGCATCGCCCTCGGTCGTCACTGCGAACGGCGTACCCAGTTGCACCGCTGCGCCGCCCAGCGCTTGAATGCGCATAATGTCTTCGTGGGTTCGGATACCGCCTGCTGCGATTACCGGGATCGATTCGGCGCCAAATTCCTTCAGTACCGCCAGCGTTTCGGGAATGACTGTTTCAAAATCGAAACGTGCGTTGTGCAGATCGGCGACAGAGCCGGCGCCCAGATGGCCGGCTGCATAACCGGGGTGCTCCAGCACAATCGCGCTGGGCAGGCGGTTGAAACGCGCCCACTTCTTCATCACGATCTTCACACCCCGCGCGTCCGACAAAATCGGAATCAGCGCCACGTTCGGGTAATCGGCGGCCAGTTCCGGCAGATCCAGCGGCAGACCAGCACCGACCACCAGCGCGTCAGCACCGGCTTCCAGCGCTGTCTGGATATAAAGCTCGTAGGCCGACAGTGCTTTCATCACGTTGACTGCGATCATGCCGTTGCCCTGGGCAATCGCTTTCGCAGCGGCAATCTCGCGGCGCAGCGCTTCGCGGTTGGCATCATCGATC
This sequence comes from Fluviibacter sp., assembly GCA_048859965.1. Classification (GTDB taxonomy): domain Bacteria; phylum Pseudomonadota; class Gammaproteobacteria; order Burkholderiales; family Rhodocyclaceae; genus Fluviibacter. Next base: position 15,666 of record JBLIZO010000063.1, on the reverse strand, counting down.
AGCGCCTTGGCATCATCGCCCCTGGCCTTATGCGTCGCATCGGCCAGATCCTTGTGCAGATGGCGCAAATCCACCGAGGCAATCGTCCCGATACCGCCGTGTTTGGCCACCGTACCCGCCAGCGAATGCGCCGACACACCCACCCCCATGCCGCCCTGAACGATCGGCAGCAGGGTTTTGCCCTGCATCTGCAAAGGCTGCAGTGTACTTGCTGCAAGCAACTGATTCAGCGGTGATTCATGGATCGACGACATCGCGTGCACTCCGGTAAAGATTGCACGGGATCATGCCTGATTCATCATCGATTGTGCCGGCGCAAAAGGGGTAAGACTTTGATCTGGATCAAACAACCAATAACTTGTTGCCGCTACAGGGCCGGTCTAAACTGTGTCAAACCGTGTGACGCAAGCTTAAGGCTGCCGGGCAGGGCGTCAGCGTAGGCGCTTCCGTTGCGGGCGGCGTAGAATCAGACCGATGCGCAAACCTGCGCAGCGAGAATAGGCGTGCTTCACGCCGCATCAAACTGATTTCAGTAAGAAGGGGGCGACGATGCCCATGACGCGTATACGGAAGGGGTTACTGGGCATTGGGGTTGCGGTGGTGGCGATTCCGTTGCTGTTCTGGATGCTCGTTACGCTGATCGTGCCGGGCATGATTCGCGATCAGGCACAGGCATTCGGCGAGAGGATCGGCTACCGCATTGAGCTCGGCGAGATCGAGCTGAGCCCCTTGTTGCTGCGTGCCCGCTTGAACAACATACGTCTGGCGCCCGCCGATGATGGTGGCAAGAGTGATGCGCTGTTGACGCTGAACCAGTTTGAGGTGGATGCACGATTCTGGCCATTGCTGACGGGTACGCTAAGTCTGGATCATGTAACGCTGGATAGTCCGCAAGTGCTGCTGTCGCGCATCAGTAATGACTGGAACTGGCAGACCCTCATCAAACGCGTGAATCAACTGAGCGCCAACGATGTGCCGGAAGGATCGGCACACCGTACGGCGTTAAAGTTCAATATGGATGCGTTGCAGGTTAACGACGCCCGTTTGGCCGTGCGTGATGGCCAGACGAAAGTCGCCTACGATCTGGGGCCGTTCAGCCTGCAGCTCAAGGATCTGAGCAATCAGGATGATGCGGGGCATGTCGGCGGTTCGTCGCTGCAATCGAAATACACCTTGAATCTGGGCCGTGTGACGATCCCGTTGCCCAGCGTCGACGGCGTGCCGGATCGCCAACTCGCGTTTGCCAATGTCTCGGCGACCGGCCAGCTGATCGAGAATTCCGAATCGACACTGCGCGTGGCGCTGGATCTGATGCTGGACGACGGCGAGATCACGTCGACCTGGCAGATGGCCGCCAATGGCGCGCTGACCGGCAAGATCGGGGTGGCTCACCTGGCTGTGAAGCCGTGGCTGAATCTGGCGCCGAGCTATCAGCCGCTGGACATCCCGTCGGGCGTGATCAATGGTGATTTCGAGTTGAAGCAGGATGCCGAGGCCTTGACGCTGAATGGCGATGTGAAAATCGATCAACTCGATATTCGCGTGCGTGGCGCAAAAGAACCGCTATTGGCTTGGGACACCACGGCGCTAAGTCGTTTGCATCTCGTGTTGCCGCGCGCCGAGAGCAAACCCGGGCTGCTGACGATGAAAGAGATTCTGGTTGATCGCCCGAAGATCCGTTTTGTGATCAACGCGCAGCGGCAGTCGAATTTTCGTGCATTGTTCAGCAACCCCAGAGCGGTGAATGCCACCCCCGCAGAGAGCCAGGACGGAACTGCCACGACAGCATCTGCCACGATGCCGCAGACGACCGCAGTGACTACCGTGGCGAAACCGGATGCCTCAAGTGCAACGTCGGGTTTCCGATACGATATCCTCAATGTGCGCTTGAAGAACGGCGCCCTATTTTTCGGTGATGAGTCGATCAATCCGGCCTTTCATGTCGATGTGACCGACCTGAACGGCTCGGTGCAGGGGATCAGCAACGAACCCGGCCGTTATGCGACACTGGCGCTGACTGGTCGCGCCGCCAAAACCGGGAGTCTGCGTGCGCGCGGCCGATTGGCCTTCGCTGATCCGCGCCTGAACCACGATGTCTTGCTGGTCTTTAAAAATATCCCGCTCAATGCGACCAACCCTTACGCCATGACATTTGCCGGTTACCGTATTGACGATGGGCGTATCGATGTGGATTTGCGTTATGTGACGAAGGATGGTCAGTTGGAAGGCAAGAATCGCTTTGTCATCCGGAAGATCAAACTCGGCGAAGCGGTGCCGGATTATCAAGGTACCCGCTTGCCGCTGGGGCTGGCGATCGCGCTGCTCGAAGACTCGGATGGCATGATCGATGTGAACATTCCGGTGAAGGGCAATGTCAATGAGCCGGAATTCAGTGTCGGGCATCTGGTTTGGCAGGCGGTGAAGACGGTGCTGGCCAATGTGGTGACGGCGCCGTTCCGGGCGCTGGGGGCGCTGCTCGGTATCGAGAATCTGGACGCCATTGCGTTTGTGCCAGGGGAGAGCGCGCTGCCGATTGAAGATGAGGAGCAGTTAACCAAGGTTGCTGAGTTACTGGCCAAACGGCCGAAGTCACGGCTGGTGATTCATGGCACGGTTGATCCGGCCGTGGATTCGGCCGAGTTGGCACGTGCGATGGCCGATACGGCAATTCTGCAGGCGTCGGGTCTGAAGGTGGCCGTCGGCGAACCGTTACCCCTGCCGAATCTGTCGGATCCAAAGGTCAAGGCCGGGCTCAAGTCGGCCTATGGCGCCCAGGTCGGGCGCATCAAGCTGGGTCAGCGTTTATTGACCTTGCCGGATAATGCCGACCGCGACACACAGCTACGCCAGGAGCTGATCCAGAGTTACCCGATCAGCGACGCGCAACTCAAGCAGTTGGCCGCGCAGCGGGCTAACGCGGTGAAGGCCCGGCTGCTGGCCGTGGATGCCAGGCTGAGCGAGCGCATCAGCATCGGTGATCCGGAGACTGTCAGCGCCAGTGAGGCTGGGGTACCGCTGCGGGTGTCGATCGAGATGGGTTCTTGAGTGTTCAGTTGCGCGGGTTGATGTAAGGCTTGCTGCCTTGCAGGCAGCTACGCACGTAGTCAATGTGGCCGCGCAACGTGTAGTACTCCAGCGAGTGTGTTTTTGAGTGCTTCAGTTTGAAGGCCAGATGTTCGATCTCGTCCAGGCGCGCCAGATAGGCGGTCCGTTGGTCCGGGTCGATACTGCTGGCCATGTCCTGTTCCAGTTTTTCCAGACGGGCGTAAATGTTGTTGATGCGGTCACGCATCCGGTTTTCCCAAAACTCCGGCAGGTATTTGATGACCGGAAAAGCGATGACCAGCATCGGCAACAGGAAGAAAATGGTGCGGTGGATGAATTCGGCCAGCCAGAACGGCAGATGATTCATCAGGAAAGGCAGGCCCTTCTCATAGTAAAGCACTGCCTGCTGGCTTTCCGGTAGCCCGCTACCTAAGAAGGCCGGGAATTGACCGCGCTTGGTGAAGAAGTTTTCCTTGCCGTTGATGTCGTGTGCAGCCTGCATCAACAGCATTTGAATGCCGGGATGAACCCGATCCTTGATGATGAGCTCGGTTGTTGTGGCAATGAGTTCGATATTTTCCGCCGGGAAATTGCGCTTCAGATCCAGGCCCCCCATGGGGATCGTCAGACGCTCGAGGTAGGGCAGGTTCTGTGCGTAAGCATCGGCCCGGACAAAATTAGCCAAATGCAGGTCCGGGTTGGCCAGCAGGCGTTTCACATTGCCCGATTGCACCCCCTGGATGAGAAAGATGGCGTCGATCTCGCCACGCTCAATGGCGTCAACCGCCTCGGCCGTCGGCATTGTGACGAGGTGGGGGTAGGTGTCGAGACCGCTCAGGCTGAGAATGTGTATGGCTTCGGTGTAAGTGCCACTGCCTTTTTCGCCAATGGCCAGCTTGCGTCCGCGAAAGTCAGTGAGCTTCTGCAATGAGCCATCGACGTCGTTGCCGCGATAGAACAACCAGATGGGCTCGTAACCGATGCTGCCCAGGCTTTCGATGTGCGCTGCTTTGGCCGGGTCGATCAACCCGCTCTGTACAAAAGCGATCTCAATCGGGCTGTTCGGGTCACGCACCAGATCGGCATTTTCCTGGGCGCCTCGGGTTGGCACCAGTTGCAGCGTGATACCGCGTTTGGCAAAAAAATCCTGGTAACGTTTGCCGTATTCGCTGTAGGTGCCGCCTTCGGCACTGGTGGCGACAACGAGCGTTTTCGGTGGCGGGTTAATGACGAGCAGGGCGGTCATGACCGCGACGATGACCGCAAATACCGCAAAAATGATCAGCCAGTGCTGTTTGATATGGGTGAGGAGGCGTTTCATGGCGCAAATAGTAACCGTTAAATCGGCGGGCAGACAGGTGGGGCTTCAACACATCGAGAGATGACATATACTGCCGACAGCCTGTGAAACAACCTGTCTGGTCGTCCTGTCGTGAATAACCCGCGCCCCCCCTTTAATCTGAAAAACCTCCCGAGCTGGTTGCTGGTTGGTCTGGTCTGGCTGATTTCCCGGTTACCCCTGCGTGCCATTCGCGCGATCGGCGCCTTCTTTGGGGTCATTCTGTGGGCTTTGGCCCGTCAGCGGCGCTTTGTCGCGCTGACCAACCTGCGCCTGTGTTTTCCCGATATGCCGGATGACGCGCGTAAAAAACTGGTTTTCAGGCACTGTATCCGTTTTGCGCAGGCCGTGCTGGATCGCTCGTTAATGTGGTTCGCTTCTGAAAAACGCATTCGCCGTATTGTTCGGATGCATAACGAAGAGCGGCTGGCCAGCAAGGATGGCCGGCCAACGCTGGTGTTGGCCCCGCATTTCGTCGGGCTGGATGCGACCGGCACGCGTGGTTCGATGATCGGTCCCTGGATCAGCATGTACGCCAAACAGAAAAACCCGGTGCTGAATTACATGCTGCTCTATGGGCGAGGCCGTTTTACCGACCCGATTCTGGTGTCGCGTCAGGATGGGCTGCTCAAGGTGGTCAAGGCCATGAAACGTGGCACACCGTTCTACTATTTGCCCGATCAGGATTTCGGGCCCAAGGATGCCGTATTCGCGCCGTTCTTCGGTGTGCCGGCTGCGACCGTAACGGGCGTATCACGTCTCGCGCAGTTGACCAACGCACGCGTTATCGCGCTGGTGTCAAAAATGGTGCCGGACGGTTACGAATCGTATTACACCGAGGATTGGGAAAACTTCCCCGGCGCGTCGGTGGAGGAGGATACGGCGCGCATGAACCGCTTTATCGAATCCTGGGTGCTGCAGATGCCCGATCAGTATTTCTGGTTGCACAAGCGCTTCAAGACCCGCCCGGAGGGCGAGCCCAGCGTGTACGGCAAGCACCACCGCTGATCGCGGTGGTGGCTGTGCGTGTTAGCCCACTTTGGGCAGGTGCTTGAGCGATTCGGCAATCGCGTCGGCCGGGTATTCGTAGTCTTCGAGCTTGCCTGAAAAGTAACGGTCGTAGGAGGCCATGTCGAAGTGGCCGTGGCCGGTAAGGCAGAACAGAATGGTTTTCTCTTCGCCGGTGGCTTTGCAGCGCAAGGCCTCGTCGATGGCGGCGCGGATGGCGTGGCATGACTCCGGTGCCGGGATGATGCCTTCGGCGCGGGCGAACTGCACGCCGGCTTCGAAGGTGGCGACCTGCGGCACCGCGATGGCGTCGATCTGCTTTTCATGAAAGAGCTGCGAGACCAGCGGCGAATCGCCGTGATAACGCAGACCACCGGCGTGGATGCCGGGCGGCATGAAGTCGTGACCGAGTGTGTACATCTTCATGATTGGCGTGTAGCCCGAGGCATCGCCATAGTCATAAGTATAGGCGCCCCTGGTTAGGGTCGGGCACGAGGTCGGTTCGACGGCCACGCAGCGCAGATTGGTCGCGCGTTTGTCGCCGGCCGCCTTGTCGGCCAGGAACGGGAAAGCGATGCCGCCAAAGCTGGAACCGCCGCCGCAGGGGCCGAAGATCACATCCGGGTACAGGCCGATTTTCTCGAACTGTTTTTTCGCTTCGAGGCCGATAATGCTCTGGTGCAACACGACGTGGTTGAGTACCGAACCCAGCGTATAACAGGTATGCGGGTCAGCCGCTGCCTCTTCGACCGCTTCGGAAATGGCCAGCCCCAGCGAGCCCTGGCAATCCGGGTCGGCGGCCAGCGCGGCACGCCCGGCGTTGGTCAGATTGGTCGGGCTGGCGAAGACTTCGGCGCCCCAGGTCTGCATCATCGAACGGCGGAAGGGCTTCTGGTCATAACTGACCTTGACCATATACACGCGCACGGGCAGGCCGAACATCTGGCCCGCGTAAGCGATGGATGAACCCCACTGCCCGGCGCCGGTCTCCGTCGTCAGGCGCTTGGTGCCAGCCAGCTTGTTGTAATAGGCCTGCGGCACAGCCGAGTTGGGCTTGTGCGAGCCGGCCGGTGACACGCCTTCGTATTTGAAAAAAATCTTCGCCGGTGTGCCGAGGGCCTGCTCCAGAGCCAGGGCGCGGCAGAGCGGGGCGGGACGCCACTGCGCGTAGATCTGGCGAACGGCATCCGGAATCGCGATCCAGCGTTCGGCGCTCATTTCCTGTTCGAGAATGGGCCCGGGGAAAATGGCGCCCATTGCTTCCGGCGGCACAGGCTTGCCGTCCGGCCCCAGCGGCGGGGCGGGCGGGGTCGTCATGTCGGCGACGACGTTGTACCAGTGGGTGGGAATTTCGTGCTGTTCGAGATTGATACGGGTGGACCGCAGGGTCATGATCGGGTTCCGTTACGAGATTTAGGCAAAAGTATAAAGTTACTGGAATAATGCACCAATGACTATGGTGATTGCGTGTTTGTTGATATTGGTGACGGGGTGGTCGATCACGACTTACGGGCTGACGCTATTGGCGTTGTGCTGGATCACCTTGGGTAGCGGTCTGGTGGCGCTGGCAGTCATTGATGCACGCACGAAACTGTTGCCCGATGCCTTGACGCTACCGCTGATGTGGTTGGGGATTGCGATGCAACTGTTTCCCGCAACCCGGACGATTGGTCTTGAGGCATCCGTCTGGGGCGCCATTGCCGGGTATGTGCCGCTCTGGCTGTTGGCGCACCTGTATCGCCTGTTGCGCGGTCGCGATGGATTGGGCTTCGGCGATCTCAAATTGCTTGCCGCCATGGGCGCCTGGTCGGGCGCCTGGGTCTTGCCGTCCGTAGTCTTTGTAGCGTCGTTGCTGGGTCTTGTCGGCGTGTTGTCCGCCCGGTTCGTTCGGCGCAGACGCAGGGATGGGCATGAATGGCACGCCGAGTTTCCGTTTGGCCCGTGGCTGATTGCGGCCTATATGCTTTGTTTGGCGCCAGGCTTTAATATGTGGAGACTTTAATAGAATGTCGGACGCGTACATGATGAAACTGAGAAATGCCGTTCTGCTGGTGTTGAGCCTCGGCTTGTTGGCCGGGTGTTCGGTACTGCCGCGCAAGAATGCGGTACCACCTGGTGTGGGTGCGCACCAGGAAGTGGAGGGTGTGCAGAATGTGCCGGGTATCCGATATCCGATTTTTTCCCAGGAAGGCGTTAACCAGATGCTGCAGGATCTGGAGCGTGGCGCCGGCGCGCCAGGCTATCGCAATGACCCGAACCGGGGCGACACGGCCAACTACCTCTCGCTTTCAGGAGGCGGCGACAATGGCGCATTTGGTGCGGGGCTGCTGACCGGCTGGACAAAGCATGGCGGGCGACCGGAGTTTGATCTGGTGACCGGCGTCAGTACGGGTGCGCTCATTGCACCGTTTGCGTTTCTCGGTCCGGCATATGACGATGTGCTCAGGCAGGTTTATACGGAAATCACGCGCCGCGATGTGTTTCGTCAGTTGGGTCTGATGGGGGCGTTATTCGGCGAAGCCTATGCCGATTCGTCCCCCTTGTTTGGTCTGATTTCACAGCACATCGACGAGGTGGTTCTCGACAAGGTCGCCTACCAGTACAAAGAGCGGAATCGCTGGTTGCTGATGGCCACGACAGACCTGGATGCCGGGATTCCGGTGCTGTGGAATATGGGGCAGATCGCCAGTGTCGGCACACCGGAGGCACTGAATCTGTTCCGCAAGATCATGCTGGCGTCGTCATCGGTGCCGGGCGCTTTCCCCCCGGTGATGTTCGATGTGATGGTTGATGACCAGCGCTTCCAGGAAATGCATGTGGATGGCGCCGCGTCGATGCAGGTGTTTATGTATCCCTCGGCTGTCGGCGCCAATATGGGTCGCTCGGGGATTGTCTCGCCCTACAAGAACCGCGAGGTCTACATTATCCGCAATGCCCGACTTGATTCGGATTGGCGGCAAATTGAACGTAGCACGTTAAGCATCATGGGGCGCAGTATTTCCCAGCTTATCAACAGCCAGGGCTACGGTGACCTCCATCGTATCTACCTGACGTCGCTGCGCGACGATGTCGGATTCAATCTGGCCTTTATCGGCCCGGATTTCGACATGCAGCGCAGGACACCCTTTGATCCCGCCTATATGCAGGCGTTGTATGACTACGGACATCGGCTGGGGCGTGCCGGTTACCCGTGGATGCATGTGCCGCCGGGCTTCGAGCAGGCCGTCAATCTTGATGTCAAGCAGCAGGTGAAGCGCAAGAAGCAGGTGCTGATCAGGGCCGAGTCGATGACGGGGGCCGATGGGGTGGGGTCGGGTTCAAGAAAAAGCCCCTGACCGCAAGCGGTGCAGGGGCAAATCCGGGATACCTGGGGTTGGAGGTTGGGTGTTGCGGCAGTCCCGGTGATGCGCAGTGTGGTTGAGGCTTACTGAACCTGCTGGATACCGGCCAGCACCCAACCGCCCTGACCGTTGATCGGCTTGGTCAGGTGCCAGATTTCGTCAATGGCGACGGGCGCCGCATGGGCTTCTTCGCGCAGCATGCCGCTGAAGCGCGTGCTGACAATATAGCGGGTGTTGTCCTGGGCGATATCCAGAATATCGGCGTTCAGTGAAACGATGTCGGTTTTTTGTGGCAGGCCGTTGCGTTGTTCCAGATCCATGCGGATTTCAGCGAACATTTCCGGCGAGGTGAACTCGCGGATGTCGGCCAGATCACCGGCATCATGTGCTGCCTGCAGACGGATGAAACCGACCTTGGCGTTACGGATGAAGCCTTCCGTGTCAAAACCGGCCGGTACGTTGCTGCTGCCAACGGCGCCGCCCGTCGATTGGGTGGCCTGGTAACGGCTCTGGCTGGCATCGATCGATGCGTGATAGGGCGCGCCAGCGCCGGCCATCGTCGCCTGCTGACCAGCGCGCTTACGCATGATGAAGCCGATAATCGCCATGACGGCGAAGACGAGCAGGGCGATCATCATGACATTGGCCAGTTCTTCGCCGAAACCGAAATGACTGGCCAGAGCGGCCAGACCCAGACCAGCAGCCAGACCGGCGATGGGGCCGAGCCAGGAGCGCGAAGTTTGGGCGGCAGGTGCCGGTGCGCGGGCGCCTGCCGGCGCAGCAGCCTGTGGTGAGGCGGCGGTGGCCGGCTTGCTGACGGGCGCCATCTGGCGTTGCATGCCGAACGATTTGCCGCCGCCAATACGGGCGGCTTCGGCGTTGCCGACGGCCAGGGTCAGGCCAACGGCCAGGGCGGCGGCAAACAGGGTGATGTTCTTTAGAGCCTTCAAGGTCGTCTCCTTGGTTTTTATGAAGGGGTGGCGATGAGCATAGCGGAATTTTTCGGGCGTAGCTTAGGGGATGCTTAAACAACCTCAATATTCCATCGGGATGTAAACCCGCTTGTCGGGAATCGGCTCATTCCCGTCGGGGGTGGCTTCAGATATAATCTCGGGTTTTGCAAGTCTCGGGTCCGTCGTTGGCCCGCATCCTCATTCATATTAGGAATACCTATGAGCACCACCGAAACCGTGCAGGAAACCAATCCGCTCGAACGAACGATCGATCTGACCGTCTCCGCCCAGGAACTCGAAGCCGCGACCGACGCGCGCCTGGCCCGCATGGGCAAGACCCTGAAGCTCGCCGGTTTCCGTCCGGGCAAGGTCCCGGCCAAGGTGGTCAAGCAGCAATATGGCCTGCAGGCCCGCGACGAAGCGCTGAACGACATCGTCGGCCGCGCCTTCGGCGAAGCCATCACCCAGCAGAAGCTCAAGGTTGCCGGTTATCCGCGCATCGAGCCGAAAGGTGATGAAACCGGTGAGACGCTGACCTTTGCCGCGACCTTTGAGCTGTTCCCGGAAATCACGCTGGCCGACGTGTCGGGTGCCGAGATCGAGCGTCCGGTGCATGACGTGACCGCCGCCGACATCGAAAAGACGCTGGACATCCTGCGCAAGCAACGCGTGACGTATGAGAACGCCGATCGCGCCGCGCAGAAAGAAGACCGTGTGGTCATCGATTTCCTGGGTAAAAAGGACGGCGTGCCGTTTGCCGGTGGCGAAGCCAAGGATTACCCGATGGTGCTGGGCAAGGGCACGCTGCTGCCGGATTTCGAAGCTGCCATTGAAGGTGCGACGGCGGGTACCAGCAAGACCTTTGATCTGACGTTCCCGGCCGATTACGGTAACGCCGATCTGGCGGGTCAGACGGTGCAGTTCGATCTGAACGTGAAGCAGGTGCAGGCGCCGGTGATTCCGGAACTGACCGAAGAATTCGTCAAGGCCATGGGCATTGAGAGCGGCAAGGCCGACGACCTCAAGGCCGAAGTCGAGAAGAACCTGAAGGGCGAAGTGAAAAAGCGTATCCATCAGCGTCTGCGCGAAGCCGTGATGGAAAAGCTGGATACGCTGAACCCGATCGCCGTGCCGAAGGCGCTGGTCGAGCAGGAAATCTACCGCCTGATGCAGGGCACCCGCGACGACATGAAGCAACGTGGCATGAAGGGTGATATCCCGCTGCAGCCGGAATGGTTCCAGGATCGTGCGCTGCCGCGCGTCCGTATGGGTCTGATCCTGGCCGATCTGGTCGAGAAGGAAAACCTGGTCGCCACCGAAGCCCAGATTGATGCCCGCATCGCCGAGATCGCCGAAACCTACCAGCATCCGGAAGAAGTGAAGGCCTGGTACAAGCAGGATCGTCAGCGTCTGGCCAATATCGAATCCGATGTGCTGGAACAGAACGTGGTCGATTGGTTCCTGGCCCGCGCCAAGGTGACGGATAAAGTCATCGATTTCGACGACATCATGGGCCAGCAAGGTCTGTAATTGCCCTGATTGACTGAATTCAGTCGGAATTCGTCGGTCTTCAGCGGTAAAAAAGCCTTAAAAGCCGGCCGGGTTCGCCCGGCCGTCGTCTTTTTTGCGCGCTTTTTGCGGCGAGCACCATGAAAATTGCCGGTTTTTGCGGCATGATGTTACTCAATCTCTGTCATTTCTCTCCGGAGCTCCCATGTTTGCCCCTATGAACCATAACGGACTCGTCGAAACGCTCGTTAATGCCCACCCGGACCCGCAAGCCGTCGGCCTGGTGCCGATGGTGGTCGAGCAAAGCGGTCGTGGCGAACGTGCCTTCGACATCTATTCGCGTCTGTTGCGTGAACGCGTGGTGTTTCTGGTCGGCCCGGTCAACGACATGAGCGCCAACCTGGTGGTTGCCCAGTTGCTGTTCCTCGAAGCCGAAAATCCGGACAAAGACATTTATCTGTATATCAATTCGCCGGGCGGTTCGGTCACGGCCGGCCTCTCGATTTACGACACTATGCAGTTCATCAAACCGGATGTCTCAACGCTGTGTCTGGGCCAGGCCGCGTCGATGGGCGCTTTCCTGCTGACGGCGGGCACCAAGGGCAAGCGTTTCTCGCTGCCGAATTCGCGTGTCATGATCCACCAGCCACTGGGCGGTTTCCAGGGGCAGGCATCGGATATCGAGATTCACGCCAAGGAAATTCTCTCGCTGCGCGCCAAGCTCAATCACATGCTCGCCGCGCATACCGGTCAGGATGTTGAACGCATTGAACGCGACACCGACCGTGACAACTTCATGTCAGCCGACGAGGCGGTGGCCTATGGCCTCATCGACAAAGTGCTGAGTCAACGGGGCGAGGCCGCTTAAGCATTAAAGAAGGACGACGTTATGAGCAAGGATCAACAGAAAACGCCGGGCAAGGACGGAGATAAACCCCTCTATTGCTCGTTTTGTGGCAAAAGCCAGCATGAGGTTAAAAAACTGATCGCCGGCCCGTCTGTATTTATTTGTGACGAATGTATCGACCTCTGTGCCGACATCGTGCAGGACGAAGTCGCCGAAGAGGCCCGCGCCGTCAAAGAGGGTCTGCCGACGCCGCGCGAGATTCGTGCCACGCTCGACGAATACGTGATTGGCCAGGAGGCCGCCAAGAAGATTCTGGCCGTCGCCGTTTACAACCATTACAAGCGCCTGCGTCTGCCCAGTGCCACCAAGGACGACGGCGTCGAACTCTCCAAGTCGAACATCCTGCTGATCGGCCCGACGGGTTCGGGTAAAACCCTGCTGGCGCAAACGCTGGCCCGCCTGCTGGATGTACCGTTCGTCATGGCCGACGCCACCACGCTGACTGAGGCCGGTTATGTGGGTGAAGACGTCGAGAACATCATTCAGAAGCTGTTGCAGAAGTGCGACTACGACGTTGAGAAGGCGCGTCAGGGCATCGTTTACATCGACGAAATCGACAAGATTTCACGTAAATCCGACAACCCTTCCATTACCCGCGACGTCTCGGGCGAGGGGGTGCAACAGGCGCTGCTCAAACTGATTGAAGGCACCGTCGCATCAGTCCCCCCGCAGGGTGGTCGTAAGCATCCGAATCAGGATTTTGTGCAGGTTGATACGACCAATATTCTGTTCATTTGCAGCGGGGCGTTTGAAGGCATCGACAAGGTCATCCGCAACCGTACCGAGAAAACCGGCATCGGTTTTGGTGCTGAAGTCACCGGCAAGGAAGAAAAAGCCATCACCACCTTGCTCAAAGTCGTGGAGCCGGAAGATCTGATCAAATATGGTCTGATTCCCGAGTTGATTGGTCGTTTGCCGGTTGTGGCCACGCTGGATGAGCTGGAAGAGGCCGCGCTGGTTCGTATTCTGACCGAACCGAAAAACGCGCTGACTAAGCAATACGCCCGCCTGTTTGAAATGGAAGGCGTTGAGCTGTCGTTTGACGAAGCGGCGCTGCACGCTGTGGCGCGTAAAGCCCTTGACCGCAAGACCGGCGCGCGCGGATTGCGTTCTATTTTGGAAAACGTCCTGCTGGATACCATGTACGAAATTCCTTCCAGCAATGATGTGGGCAAAGTCATCATTGATGCTGAAGTGATTGCTGGCGACGCAAAACCGCATTGGGTTCACAAAGAGCCTGAGCTAAAAACGACGTTAGCCGAGTAATTCAGAAGGGGCCGTGAGGCCCCTTCATTGTTCTACGTATGCCGCGCTTGTTTTTTTCTGTTTTGGCCCCATGTTCCTGTGTTCAACGCCCGTGCATGGTGTCGGGCCTACCGAGAGTAAAACGCATGAATACCGCACTCCAGTTGCCCTTGTTGCCCCTACGCGACGTTGTTGTCTTTCCGCATATGGTGATTCCACTGTTTGTTGGACGAGAAAAATCTATTCAGGCGCTTGAGACCGCTATGGCAGGCGACAAGCGCGTCTTTTTGGTGAGTCAGCGTAACCCCGCTGATGATGACCCTAGCGCCGATGCCTTGTACCTCACGGGTACGCTGGCCAGCGTGCTGCAAATGCTCAAGCTGCCCGATGGCACCGTGAAAGTTTTGGTTGAAGGTGTGCAACGTGCTGAAGTCACGCGCATCACCGACGAAGACGCCTATTTGCTGGCAGATGTACGGCTTTTCGACGAAGAACCGCTCGATACGGCTGAAGCAGAAGTTTTTAGCCGCACGCTCTACGCGCAATTTGAGCAATACGTTCAGCAAAGTAAAAAATTGCCGTCGGACGTGTTAACCGTGCTGAGTGAAATCAAAGAACCTTCGCGTCTGGCGGACACGATTGCCTCTAATTTGCCGCTGCGGTTGCCGCAAAAGCAGGCCGTTCTGGAGATTTTTGGTCTGACGGCGCGTATTGAGCACATCCTCGGTTTGTTGGATGGCGAGCTGGATTTGTGGCAAGTCGAAAAGCGCATTCGTGGCCGCGTCAAAAAACAAATGGAGCGCACGCAGCGCGAGTACTACTTGAATGAGCAAATGAAAGCCATTCAAAAAGAATTAGGCGAAGGCGAAGACGGCCACAACGAAATTGATGAGCTGCGTAAGCGCATTGATGACGCCGGTCTAAGCGAAGAAGCGTTAGGCAAAGCCAACGCTGAATTGGCTAAATTGCGCCAAATGTCGCCGATGTCGGCGGAAGCTACGGTGGTGCGTTCGTACATCGAATGGCTGACCAACGTCCCGTGGAAAAAAGAAAGCAAAATTCGCCTTGATTTAGCCCGCGCGCGTGAAATTCTTGACGCCGACCATTACGGTCTGGAAGAAGTCAAAGAGCGCATCCTAGAGTTTCTCGCTGTACAAAAGCGCGTCAAAACCCTGAAAGGCCCGGTGCTGTGCTTAGTAGGCCCGCCCGGTGTGGGTAAAACATCGCTCGCGGAATCCATCGCGCGCGCTACAGGTCGTAAATACACCCGTTTGGCACTGGGCGGCGTGCGCGATGAAGCGGAAATTCGTGGTCATCGTCGTACCTATATTGGCGCGATGCCGGGGCGTTTGATTCAGCGCATGAGCAAAGTGGGCGTGCGTAACCCGCTGGTACTGCTCGACGAAATCGACAAAATGTCCAGCGATATGCGCGGCGATCCGTCTTCTGCGATGCTGGAAGTGCTTGATCCAGAACAAAATAATAGCTTTAACGATCATTACCTTGAGGTTGATTACGACCTGTCTAAGGTGATGTTTGTGTGTACCGCTAACTCTATGGACATCCCGTCCGCGTTGTTGGACCGGATGGAAGTGATTCGTTTACCCGGTTACACCGAAGACGAAAAAGTCAACATCGCGACGCGCTATCTCGTGCCGAAACAGTGTGAAGCGAACGGTGTGCAGAAAGACGAAGTGGAGTTTGAAGAGGCCGCATTGCGCGACGTTATTCGTTTCTACACGCGAGAAGCGGGCGTGCGTGGTTTGGAACGGCAGATTGCCAAGGTGTGCCGCAAAGTGGTCACGGAGCATGGGGCGGTACGCAAGTATCAGCGCGTCACGGTGACAACGGAGCGTCTGGAGCACTATTTGGGCGTCAAAAAATTCCGCTATGGCTTGGCGGAAGAAAATGACCAAGTGGGGCAAGTCACTGGCTTGGCGTGGACGCAAGTGGGTGGCGAGTTACTGACCATCGAAGCGGCGATAATTCCGGGCAAAGGTCAGTTGATTAAAACCGGCTCCTTGGGTGATGTCATGGGCGAATCCATCAGCGCCGCGCTGACGGTGGTTCGTAGCCGCGCCCAGAGTTTGGGTTTGGCGTCTAACTTCTATGAAAAACAAGACATGCACATCCACGTTCCTGAAGGCGCGACGCCTAAAGACGGCCCTAGCGCGGGCATTGGCATGTGTACGGCGCTGGTCTCTGCTTTCACAGGCATTCCGGTGCGCGCTGACGTGGCGATGACCGGGGAAATTACCCTGCGCGGTCAGGTGCTGGCGATTGGCGGTCTGAAAGAAAAGCTGCTGGCCGCGCACCGTG
>JBLIZO010000062.1:0-7878 GCA_048859965.1 Fluviibacter sp. | reverse complement strand
CGTGCGATATTCATGAACTGCAAGCCAAGGCCGCCGAAGGACATACGCTGACGCGCGTTGAAGAACTGCGCCTGGAACTGTACGACAAGGTCAATGCGCTCGGTATCGGCGCGCAGGGTCTGGGCGGTCTGACCACCGTGCTCGACGTCAAGATTCTCGATTACCCGACGCACGCCGCCTCGCTGCCGGTTGCCATGATCCCCAACTGCGCCGCCACGCGTCACGTGCACTTCCACCTCGACGGTTCCGGCCCGGCCCATCTGCCAACGCCTAAGCTGGAAGACTGGCCGGATGTCACCTGGGCGCCCGATCTCAAGCAAGCCAAGCGCGTCAATCTCGATACGCTGACCAAGGACGAAGTCGCCTCGTGGAAACCGGGCGACATCCTGCTGCTCAACGGCAAAATGCTCACGGGTCGCGATGCCGCCCATAAGCGCATTCAGGACATGCTGGCCCGTGGCGAGAAGCTGCCGGTGGACTTCACCAACCGCGTCATTTACTACGTCGGCCCGGTCGATCCGGTGCGCGACGAAGTCGTCGGCCCGGCCGGCCCAACCACGGCCACGCGCATGGATAAGTTCACGCGCATGAGGCTGGAGCAGACGGGTCTGATCTCCATGGTGGGCAAGGCCGAGCGCGGCCCAGTCGCTATCGACGCTATCCGCGACAACAAGGCGGCCTATCTCATGGCCGTCGGCGGCGCCGCCTATCTGGTATCAAAAGCGATCAAGGAAGCCAAGGTCGTCGGCTTTAACGATCTGGGCATGGAAGCCATTTACGAGTTCACGGTCGAAGACATGCCGGTGACTGTGGCGGTCGATTCGTCGGGCACCTCGGTGCACGAAACCGGCCCCAAGGAATGGCAGGTCAAGATCGGCAAGATTCCAGTCAAGTCCTAAGCTTCCCGCAGGAACCCACCCGGGTGCCGGCAACCCAACAGCCCACGCGTCCCGTGATCGGCGTCTTCGACTCCGGTCTGGGCGGGCTGTCGGTGCTCGGTGCGCTGGCCGAAACCTGTCCGGCGGCAGATCTCGTTTACGCCGCCGACACGGCACATGTGCCCTACGGTAATAAAACGCCTGAACAGATTCGCGCCCGCGTTCTGGCGATGGGCCAGGCGCTCATCGATGAGGGCTGTACCGCGCTCGTCGTCGCCTGCAACACGGCCACGGCCGAAGCCATTGAAGCGCTGCGTGCGGCGCATCCCGCTGTTCCGGTTGTCGGCGTCGAACCCGGCATCAAGCCGGCAGCACTGAACACCCAAAGCGGCCACATCGCCGTACTCGCCACGGCTGCGACCGCACGCAGCCAGCGGTTGGCGCAACTCATCGCGCGCCATGCGCCGCATCGTACCGTACACGTCATTCCCTGCCACGGCTGGGCGACCGAGGTCGAAGCGCTTAACCTGAGCGCGCCGTCGATTATTCAGGAAATTAACGATCAACTTTTGCCGCTTATCCACCAAGGCGTGGATCAGGTCGTGCTCGGTTGCACGCACTACGACTTCCTGGTGCCAACGCTGAACCGCCTCATCGGTGACAAAGCACAACTCGTGGGGGTTTCTGGCGCAGTCGCACGCCAAGCCTGCAAGGTAGCGCATGCCGAAATGCTTACCGGCAGCGGCAGCATCCGGTTGATGTCCACCATGAATCCGGTACGCCTGACCGAAGCAACCAAAGTCCTTGGCTTGGGCCACCTGATCGATCGCATGACGGTTGCACCACAACATCTGGACACCGATTAAGACTTGCCGCTGCCTACCCTGAGCAAGCCATATCAGCTGCAAAACATATCAGGTCAGCCGGTTACGGAACATCCATGCCGCAATCGGCAGTGTCACTGCGGCGATCATCAGTAACGCCAGCATTTCCGGATAGAGACGGCCCACGCCGGCGGCCTCCAGATAAATCTGGTGCGTCACGCTGATCGCGTAGCGCAGCGGGTTCACGTAGGTCAGATATTGCGCTACCGCAGGCATGTTCATGATGGGCGTCGTCAGCCCTGAAAGCAGCATGAACGGCATCACCACGACAGTCGTTCCGATCATGGCCTGTTGCATATTTCTGGCCATGGAGGAGATAAACAGCCCGATGCCGACGGACGCTGCCAGAAACAGGCTCAGGCTGAGCAACAGTACAACATAGGATCCGGCAAACGGAATCCGGAACCAGAGTTGGGCCACCAGAAAGATCGAGGTGGCCTGGACAAGCCCCACCAGCATCGAAGGGAGCGCCTTGCCGATCATGATTTCGTAGGGCCGGAAGGGGGTGACCAATAATTGCTCAAAGGTACCGGCCTCCCGCTCCCGCGCCACCGACATCGCCGTCAGAATCATCGTCGTCATCATCGTGATCGAGCCGATCAGCGATGGGATCATGCTCCAGCGCGTGATGAGATTGGGGTTGTGCCAGGCACGGGTAATGACATGAACGCCCGGCGCTGCCGCGTAACCGTGCTCGTTCCGCCATTTTCTGGAAAAATCGTTGGCGATGACGCTTAGATACCCCTGGGCAGTCCCCGCCGTGTTGGTATTCCGGCCATCGGCGATGACCTGGACGTTCGCGGTTTTTCCCGCCATCAGCTGACGCTCGAAATTTCGGTCGATGACCACCGCCAAAGCGGCACGTTTATCCGTAATCTGCGGCAAAATTTCAGCGGCATTATTCAATGTGGCGACACGCTCAAAGACGCCATTGCGCTCAATCGCGGCAACCAGCGCCCGTGACGCGCCACTATGATCGCGGTCCAGCACGACATAAGGAACGTGGTTGAGATCGAAACTCGCGGCATAGCCGAAAATAAGGCATTGCAGGATCGGCGGCACAAACACAGTCACACGACTTCTGGAATCCTTCAGGATGGCCAGCAGTTCCTTGCGAAGCAGCGCAACGATACGATAAAGCGATTCGATCATGCCAGTCTCAGCCAATCCGCTTGCGTGTAAATTTGATGGCGACACTCATGAGGATCGCGGCCATCATTGCCAGCACCACCATGTCGGGCAGAATGACCGTCCACACATCCCCCGCCAGAAAGAGCGTCTGCAGAGAACTGACGAAGTATCGCGCCGGAAAAATATGGGTGATGATCTGCAGGGCCATGGGCATACTGCGGATATCGTAAATGAATCCCGACAGCATGGTCGCCGGCAGGAAGGTCACCAGAAAGGTAATCTGATTGGCCAGAAACTGGCTCTTGGTGACCGAGGAAATGACCAGGCCAATACCGAGGGCAACCAGCAGAGAAAGCGATGACAGCAGAATCAGCAACCACAGGGAGCCGCGTAGCGGCACACCGAACAACAGCTGGCTGCCCAGCACTGAAAGCGCCAGCCCGAGCATTCCCATAATGAAATAGGGAATCGTCTTGCTCAGCAGAATCTCGCCTGGCCGCACTGGCGTTGCAAACAGCGCTTCGAAGGTGCCCCGCTCCCATTCGCGCGCCATCACCAGCGAGGTGAGCGACGCGCCGATCAGGGTCATCACCAGAACGATCACGCCCGGCACCAGAAACCACTGGCTCTGGTTGGCATCATTGAACCACAGGCGGTTCTCGATATTGACATTGGGAATTTCCGGCAGCGGACTGCCATCCCGGGCGTCGCGTGCCTGCCAGGTACGAATGGCACCATTGACGTAGGCGGCAGCGATACGACCGGTATTGGCATCGCTTCCGTTGACCGCAACGAGCAGAGAAGCATTCCCCTGAGCGATGTCCCGCGAGAAATGGGGTGGGAACCTTAGAATGGCCTGAACCTTGTTTTTCGCCATCAGATCTTCGGCCTCGGCCATGGTGCTGGCCGGATGAACAATAAAGTAAGGAGATAGCCGTAATGCCGAGACAGCGCTAGTGGTGTCTTCCGAGCTGTGCTCGACGACAACAGCCACCGGCAAATTCTTGATGTCGAATGAAAGCGCGTAGCCAAACAGGATCAACATCAACAGCGGCAGGATCACGCCAATCGCCATGGCGCTCGGATCGCGCAAAATCTGCCAGAATTCTTTGCGACATAGGGCGATGACGCGGCGGATGCCGGGCCGATGGGCACGGATCCATGTACCGATCATTGCGCCACCTTGCCCGACCTGTCACGCGAGGCCTCGACGATCGCAATGAACGCATCTTCCATCGTCGGCGCCGGGCCTTGTTCACTATGGCGTTGCGCTTGTGCACGAATCTCGCCCGGGGTACCTTCGGCGAGCGCGGCGCCGCCGTCCATAATGAGGATGCGATCGCAGTATTCGGCTTCCTCCATGAAATGGGTGGTTACGATCACTGTGACGCCCTGCTCTGACAAGGTGCTGATCCGACCCCAGAACTCGCGCCTGGCGAGCGGATCGGCACCGCTGGTGGCCTCGTCAAGGAACAGGATTTCCGGCTCATGGAGTAGTGCAGCCGCCATCGCCAACCGTTGTTTGTAGCCGCCGGGTAATTGGCCGCTGGGCAAGCCCGACAGCTTACCGAGCTCGAACTGTTCTTTCGCCCATGCGATGCGCTCATGCTTTTGGTTGCCACGCAGACCGTAGGCGCTGGCAAAGAAATCCAGATTTTCATCGACGGATAAATCGCCATAGAGCGAGAATTTCTGGGCAACGTAACCCAGTTTTGTCCGTGCCTCGGCCCTTGAGGTTCTCAGGTCCGCGCCGGCGACACGTAAGCGCCCTCCGGTCGCCGGGATCAACCCACAGAGCATACGGAAAGTCGTGCTTTTGCCGGCGCCGTTAGGCCCCAGCAGCCCATAGATTTCGCCGCGCCGGACCTCAAAGGACACGTGATCGACGGCGGTAAAGTCGCCGAAGGTACGGTACAGATCATGTACCTCGACCGAGACGGCGCTTACGGCATGAATAGTTTCGTCATGCGCTTGGTCTCTCGGTCGCTGCTCCTGCGTCGTGGCAGTCGATCGAATATCGCCGATCGCCCCACGGAAGAGCTTCATGAACCCATCCTCGAAGCGCGGCGCCGTCGGCTCAAAGACCAACGGTGCAGAATCGACATCGTACGTCGGTGACTCGGCCGCCCGGGTCACAATTCGCACGTTGCCGGCTTCCGGCACCGCATCAACGATAGCGTGTTGCCTGAAGAGCCGGGCTTGCAGCGATCGGGCTGTGACGCCTGCGGGCGTTCGCGCCATGAACACACAACCCTCGGCCCGGGCTGTAATTGCCTGGGGCGGACCCTCAGCCAGCACTTTGCCCGCATGGAACACCACCGTGTGATCGCAGAAGCCGGCTTCGTCGAGATAGGACGTGCTGACGATGACCGTCAACCCCGTATCGCGAATCAACTGACCAAGAATCTCCCACAGCTCCTTGCGCGAAAGCGGATCCACTCCTGCGGTCGGTTCATCCAGGAGCAAGAGATCGGGCGAGCGGACCAGGGTACAAGCCAACCCCAGCTTCTGCTTCATGCCACCGGACAAGTTGCCCGCCAGGCGATCCGTGAAATGGGTCAGGGCCGTCATGTGCAGCAGCCGCGGATAAATTTCGGCGCGGGCTTCAATACTGATGCCGTGCAGATCGGCATAGAGGTCGAGGTTCTGCTGCACCGTCAGGTCTTCATAGAGGCCGAACTTCTGCGGCATATAACCGATCTGATCCTGCACGGACTGCGGGTCAGCCGCGACGTCAATGCCCAATACACGCAGCGAACCTTCATCGGGCGGCACCAGGCCGGCGATCATGCGCAGCAAGGTGGTCTTGCCACCGCCATCCGGGCCCACCAGCGCCGTCAGGGTATTGCGTTGCACCGTGAATGAGACCGCGTCCAGTGCTTTAACCGCTTCACCGGTCGCCCGTTGAAAGCTTTTGTGTACGCCCCGGATCTCCACCGGATACGCCGTACCCTGCGCCGTCATTAGCTGCCCGGCGCCGGCGCCGTCCTTCCCTGACCGGGGGGTATGTGCACAGTGGCCGGCATCCCCAAGCGCAGGATGTTGTCGACGTCCTTCACATAAATCCGGATCTCATAAACGAGATTGGTACGCAGGTCTTCGGTCTGTACGGTTTTGGGGGTGAATTCGGCGACTGGCGAGATGAAACCCACCCAACCTTGCTGCACTTGGTCGGGCATACTGTCGACCCGGATTTCGGCTTTATCCCCGTTCCTGACCAGACCGAGCTTCGTTTCCTGAATATAGGCACGCACCCATTTGATGCCAATGGTCGCCAGGGAAAATACCGGCTTGGCCGGGGAAGCCATCTCACCCGGTTCCATCAACCGCGACTGCACCACGGCATCGAATGGGGCATGCAGCTCGGCGTCCGCCACTTGCTGCCGCAGCAGCGCCAGTTGCGATTCATAGCTGCGCAGCTGCGCCTGGGCCTGCGCAATATCTTCCGCACGCGGGCCAATGACAGCCAGTTGGTAAGCGTTTTGCGTTACTTCGACCCTGGCCTGCGCTATCTCGGCAGCGGCTTTGGCTTGGTCAACATCTTCCCGGCTGACCGAGTCTAGTGGCAGCAGGGTCTTGCGTCGTTGATACTGAATCGCGGCTTTGACGGATTCAGCCTTGGCCGATTCCAGATTCGCTTTGGCTTGGGCGATCTCTTCCTTCCTGGTGCCATTGAGCAGTCGGTCAACAACAGCCTTTTGCGACTCCATGGCGGCTTCGGCTTGCGCCAGTTGTGGCAGGAGGCGGCTGGTATCCAGTCGGGCCAGCACCTGGCCTTTTTTGACGAGTGCACCTTCTTCGACCAGCACTTCTGCGATCCGCTCATTGCCATTGAAGGAGACCGAGGCCTGGCGGAAATCAATATTGCCGTAAAGGGTCACCCCTTCATCGCTGCCGGACTGATAAGCGTACCAGCCAAGACCAACCACCAACAGAAGAATCAACGCGGCGAATGGACGACGGTATTCAGGCTTAATGCGCGCTACCAGCGGCTGGATCTTTGGCGCGATGGCTTTAACGAAAGGCCTGGTTTTCGACTCAACAACCGCTGCCAGCTGTTTGACTTTCTGATCAAGCGCAGCCATGAGGCGACGAAGTTTCGTAAGCATGGGCTTACTGTGTCAGCAAAGGTTATAAAAGTCAAATCCGACGATCCGGGTTTAATGTCTATTCTTGGGCCGTTGAACGTGCTCGCTCCAGCGCCCTTAAAGCAAAACGGCCTGTATCGCTACAGGCCGTTCCGTTTGCAACGACGAACTTTTACCCGCCAGCAACCAACTTCTTGATGTTTTCAATGGTTGTCGGATCGTCGATAGTGGTCAGATCGCCCGGATCGCGGCCTTCGGCCAGCGCCTGCAGAGAACGACGCAGCATCTTGCCCGAACGGGTCTTCGGCAACGCGGTGACGAAATAGACACGGCCCGGACGGGCAATAGCGCCGAGGATGCCGTCGACGGTGGACATCACTTCTTTCTCGAGCGCCTGCACCTTCTCGGCACTGTCGACGACGCTGGCGTCCTTCACCACGGCGAAGGCGATCGGCACCTGACCCTTTAGCTTGTCTTCGACACCGACCACGGCCACTTCGGCGATGGCCTTGTGGTTCTGGACGGCTTCTTCGATTTCGCGGGTACCCAGGCGGTGGCCGGCAACGTTGATCACGTCATCGGTACGACCCAGGATGGTGAAGTAGCCATTTTCGTCCTTGATCGCCTAGTCGTACGACGAGTAGACCAGCGGATCCTTGAACAGACTGAAGTAGGTGCTGACGAAACGCTCGTCCTGACCCCAGACCGTGGACAGACAGCCCGGCGGCAGTGGCGGCACGACAGCGGCGATGCCCTTCTCGTTCGGTCCGCACTCGGTGCCGTCTTCGCGGAAAATACGCAGGTCGTAGCCGTAGACCGGGAACGACGGCGAACCGTATTTGATCGGGGTCTTTTCGACGCCCGGGACGGCGGCGATCATCGGCCAGCCGGTTTCGG